>MHBB01000028.1:15429-20362 GCA_001803185.1 Legionellales bacterium RIFCSPHIGHO2_12_FULL_35_11 | reverse complement strand
AAAGAAGTATAGCTAATTTTTCAAATCCATGTCAAGATTGAGCTGTTCCAGTGCAGAGATCTTGAGGCTGCTGCTTAACCAAGCATATTGCAGTCCATTGTTTTTCCCTGCATCGCCACTGAAATCCTGATTACCATAATTAAAATCAGCTAAATATTTTTTTATTCGAGAAAGGCCTAGTTGAGGGGTGATTTGTTGAGAAACCCAAACAACAGAATATTTCAACCAGGTTTGAGGCGTTTGATCTTGATCGTGAGTAGGCAATACTCCTTTTTCACCATTCCACTTAAAAATAGTATCTTGGTCAATAATGCCTTCATTAAAAGCCATCAATGATAATACAATTTTAAACGTAGAATCAGGCGCAATACGCTGATTACAACGGTTATTCGGATTATACTCACTTACTACTTTATGTTTGTTCACACTATAGAGGATAAAACAGCCATCGTAGTTTTTAAATTGATGAGAATATTCTTCTGTTGTGATTGTTTTGGCATGAGCACTTGCGGTGGTTATTGCTAACATCAGGATTATCAATTTATTCATTACTGAGCATTTTTTCATTTATACCTCTTAAAATAATCGCTACTCGTTCATCAATAGGTCTAGCTGGAATAACCACACATTCTCCTGTTAATTCCAGAGCACGAATAACAGAGGTTTTTCCACAGCCTGGAGTGCCTGTTATGATGTATCGCTTCATGGCTTGCGATCCAGGAACGCAGGGTAGAATTCAAGTGGCTTCACATCTGACCAACGGGTTTTAACTGCACTTAACATATCTTGTGCCATTTTCCTTAAGTGAGGTAATTGATCATTTTTTGAAGCCACCTCAAGAAAGGCTTGGAGTCGTGTCAGAACTCGTGGCCTGACATTATTTTCTTCTGGTTTCCATAAAGAGTTTTCAGGAGTTGGCCCTGATGATCCCACTCTGTCGTTATCTATAACAGAGTTTAGAAGAGGAACGGTTTGTTGCAATAACCAAAAACCACAAGCTTCGGTGTAGGCTGTCATATAAGCTAAATCATCGGAGGCGGCGGGTATTGCGCGTTTTAATTCTTTTCTATAGATGGTTTCCAAAGATTCAATCACTTCATTGGGTATAGCTTTAGCGCACCAACAGGTAGGCATGCTCATTCGCAAGTAGGTGCCATCCAGTAACGCATTACGCACGACTGCCCATTCAAAATCGATAAGCTGTAATTCTTGAGAATCCTTATGATCAAACACATTGTCTGGGCAGATATCCCCATGGGTTAACACTGTAAATGCGCCTGGTGTAATGAGTGATTTAATTATGCGTTGTGCTTCGTGAATAATCTCTGGTGTGACAGTTAATCCAAGGCTTTTATTGGCTAGCTCAAGTTTAGGTAACAAATCATTAAACATAAAATCGAGTTCATCTTGTATGCTTTCCGCTTGCTCATTAATGTTATGCAGAATAGTTTCATATACTGAAACATGACCAAAGCTCGCAGCATGAAAATTCCCCAGCGCCATCATAAAGCGATTCAAGGCAGCAATTGCCTCTGCTCGATTAGGTAGGGTTAAAGAATCAACCAAACTAATATGGTTAAGGCCTAGGTCTTCAAGCAGGATGAATCGATGTTCCTTATTACCGCCATAAAATTTTGGAACGTTGTGATGCCATTGTTTGACCCCACTTAAAAATTCCAGACCAGCCCAATCTCGTGCGAACCGAGAGTAAGCATCTTTGTCATCGTCATCCGTCGCTTCCGGCAAAGACTGTTTGAGAATAATGCTTGCGGGTATATCATCAGATTTGTTTTCTAACAAAAGCCGCAATACGATATTTCTTCGATCAGGTTCACTCAAAAATGTAACGGAGATTACCTTGCATAGGGTTGCAAAACGACGCTGCAGTAGATATTGTGCTGCTTGGATAACGTTCTGATTTATTACTTGCATTACAATCAAGCTGACTCAAGTGGTAAAGCTCTGCCCAGCCGAACAATTAAGGACAAATATTCTCTGCCTAAAATAGATATTGAATATCCATTCATATCCTGAGAAATCAATCGATTAGTTAACAAGAAATTTAGAAAATTATTGAATTCATAAGCACTTTCTTTGGATTTTTCTAACCATTTTTTATAAAACGGGAATAGATCAGATTCAGCACATGCTTTTATCTGTTTATTCAAGTACAATAATATTTCAATTTGTTCGTTATAGATGAACCTATCTATGTTCAACATGTGCAATAAGAAATTTTTGTTGGCGAGATGATTTATCAAAATATTAATTGCTTGTTCATTTGATAGTTTTGCATCGACCACTTGATCTCTAATTGTTTTTTCCTCAGAGGTAATCACAGTACTTTGGTAGGCTTTTTGTAATTCAATATGTTTAGCATCAAGGGTGTCTTGCTGTCCTACTGTCATCGAAGAAACCTCGCTACCAAGTGCAATATTTACCCCTTTATATTGTATGTTGCTAGTTTTGTTGCCAATTCTGGCGATTGATTCTAGTATGGCTCTGATCTGGTCTTTAAATATAAAAATTACCAATGATAAAAATAATACCCATATTAATGTTGAATAGATCATAACTTTACTCCCAAAAAACGATCACCCAAAGTGAGTGCAACAAATTACAAACCGCATTATAAAAGTGCTTATTCAGAATAAGTTTGAAGAAAAACCATGACATTATCTATGTCTATCTTTTAATTTGATAGCAATAAACAGCACTTTTTGTATTTTTTCCCACTATTACACGGACAGAGTTCATTTCTTCCTATCTTAGGAGTGTCACGAACAATTTGTTTTGAAACCATAGAATCAGGCAAACTTTCAAACCACTTTGGATTAAAAGAATTAGTAACTGGTTCATGTTTCTTTGATTCCTTAAAACAAGGCCAATACTCCATCTCAGCAATCGTATCTGTAATTAAGCTATAATGCTCAGAAATATATTTTGGTTTTTCTCGAGATAAGCATTTTTTTACATCTGCCATATCAATAACAAATGTATCGACTTTATCTTCTTTAAATGCTTGTTGTATTTCATTCTCAAATCGATGTGGTAAAAAATCACAGCAGGCAGTTACAAGATGAGTTATTTGCTCATAATCATTGGCAAAAGCAGGATGTGTAAAAAGATTTATCATGTAATGTACTGTTTCATCGACATCTACTTGGCCCTCACTAGCAAGGATGATCAAAGATTTCAATCCTGCCTTGCGTGACCACTCATTAACGCTTACATCTTCGATAAGATTTTTTATAGCTAATAAATCACCATTGTAGGTTGCTGCGATAAAGCGATGCAAATCTTCGGTGATGCAATCACCTATTAATGAATCAAGATCTTCTTCAGATAATCGTGCCAGCTGAATTATCGAAACAAAGGCGCTTTTTTCCTGAAACTGTGACAGTAGAAAAACAGAAAATAAATGACCGATATCATCGTCTTGAACACTATCCACATCTTCAACTGCTTTATTCAGCCAGGCTATCAGTTTAGGAGTTATATCGGCTTGTTGGGTAATCGCCGCCTCTACCGCCTCTTTTGGGAAACGATTACTTAAAAAAAGGAGATCATTTTCAATTTGGTCAATTGTTAATTCTTCGTTCAATTCTTGATTAGTCATAGATTCAATCCTAGATAATTACCATCTCTATTTTTAGCAAAATGTGCTAGAGATTATTCACCATCTTTCTACATTGCTTCTACATGAAATTTTTTACTTTTGGCGGGAACTTCGTAACTACTTGATTTAATTGGCTCCCCGGGACGGGCTCGAACCGCCGACCTAATGATTAACAGTCGATCCATATAGTCACCTCACCATTATTCATCATACTTCATAGTTCGTCAACCATAATATCTAATTTCCTTATTTACCATGGGTTATAAGGCATTTCATTCTTCTTCATGATCCACCATTCACCATCCGTTGCCAGGTTACAGAAGGAACGTTATAGGAACGTTTTTGTTAAACGTTCCCTTCCATTTTGGAACGTATAAGGTTATTCTCCAAAAAAATAAATGTTTTATAGAGTGTAACGTTTGTCACTTTCGTCACTTTTTAGAATTATTGAGAGGGTAAGTATGGATATTTTTACGGATGAGGAGCTTGAATCGCAGCCGTCAGAAGAAACTCAAACGAAAAAAAAGATCAATTGGTTTACTGAAAGAGAGCTTAAAGCATTGAAGCCTTTGGAAGGCCAAACTAAATTTCGTGACGTGCGTGAGAAAAAAGGCGAGGGGTTTGCTGTTACCGTATTTCCTTCCGGCAAGAAAAGCTTTATTTATATTTATCATTTTGGCGGGCGTAAGCGACGTATGACCTTAGGCAAGTATCCTCAATGTAGTCTTGCTGAGGCTAAAATATTGCATCGTGACGCTTTGACTGTGCTGAAAAGTGGTAAAGATCCTGCTGATGAAAAGCTAAAAGCAAAAATGGCAGTTCGTGATTCGTCAACAGTCGAAGGTCTAATAGAAGAATATTTGGAAAAATGGGCTAGGCCAAACAAACGCTCCGCTCAAGCCGATGAGCGATGTCTATATAAAGATGTGAAACCGTATTGGGGTAAATTAAAGGCAAATGAAATAACTCGTCGAGATGTAGTGTTGTTGCTTGATCGGATCAAAGAACGTGGTGCTCCAATAGCAGCTAACCGGACATTGGCCTGTGTTCGCCGTATGTTTAATTTTGGTATTGAGCGCGATATTGTTAATACTAATCCTTGTTTGGTTATTAAGGCCGTTGCGAAAGAAAATCGTTGTGACCGCGTCTTATCTGAAGATGAGATAAAAATACTGTGGCTTGCTCTAGAGCAGGATACGAATAACGATAATCCGTTGCATACCATACATATGTCAGTAGAGACAAAATTAGTGCTAAAGCTACAACTTGCTACGGCACAAAGAAAAGGTGAAGTAGTTGCTGCTGAATGGGATG
>MHBB01000028.1:0-15411 GCA_001803185.1 Legionellales bacterium RIFCSPHIGHO2_12_FULL_35_11 | reverse complement strand
TATTCCTGCAGAAAAAGCAAAAAACAATCAAACGCATCGAGTCCCCTTATCTACTTTGGCGATTCAAATACTGGACAGTATTAAAAAATTAAATGAAAGCTCTCGTTTTCTTTTTCCTGCAAAACGTAAAGATACGCATATTACTGGCGCATCGGTTGATCATGCGGTTCGCCGTAGTGATTTTAATGGAGTTAAGCCGTGGACACCTCATGATTGTCGGCGCAGTGCGGCTTCATATATGACGTCTCTAGGTATTTCAAGGCTAGTTGTAAGCAAAATATTAAATCACTCAGAAAGCGGCAGCGTTACTGCTGTTTATGACCGTCACAGTTATGATGCTGAGAAGCGTCTTGCTCTTGAATCATGGGCACAAAAATTAAATGAAATTATTTATGGTACCAAACTAATGACCAATGTAGTTTCACTAAAGAATATTAGTTAAGGCGTCTTGCCAAGTTTAGGTTGTCCGACCGAATAGCATATACCTCACCTGCTTAACTTGGCAATTTATTAATGAGGTTGTTTAAGGAATAAACTATGCACACTCCTGCTAATGGTATACCAATACCAAACAAAGCGCTATATCCTTTCTTTACTGGATCTGATCTGAATGAAAATTTATTTATCAATTCGAATACCGCCCTAGAATGTACTACTAATCCTATTGCAGATAACTCGTCGCTTTGTGCTTCTTTGCTATCTTTTGATGGAAGAGCTACTGAATTAAGCGCAATACCTTCTGGTATTAATAGGGATTTTCAATCGGAATTTACCTCTATTCTGAATAACCAAGTTGAACTTCTAGGTTTTTCTATTTTAGCGGGCTTAAATCTGAGTGAAAGTTCATTGACTGATCCGAGTCTTTTAGGAAATAGTTCAATCTCAGGATGGACCACACTCAATAATACTGCTGAGGGCCGCTCTACGCTTTGCAGTTCGTTACTTTCTTTAGCAGAATTTAAAGAATTAGGCACAACGCCCTCTGGTGTTAATACTAGTTTTCAACCATCGGTACTTCCATCTGCCCTTAATAGCCCAGTTGATTTTTCCAGTGTTTCGCTTTTATCCAATGCTGAAGCTTGTACATCAGCAACTTTATTAACTAATTTACCAATTCTGCCTTTGGGTGTTACTCCTATCACATCATTATGTCCTGATTTACTCGCGTTGACTCAGCCAATTAAAGGGGTGTCTCTTCCATGCCCAAAAAAAGCTGCTTTTGGCGATAGCAAACCATCTCTACAACATAAATCTCAACAAATCTCAGTTGTTAAAACATCGAAGAAAAAAAGAAATCGACAGCGCTGCCCTGCATTGCTTTCTTTTGTTAAGGAGTGGATTAACCAAGGCTATTATTTTGGTAGCTTCTCTAAATGTATGAAGGAGGAATATCTATTTAACCCCCGGTCTGGAGGTGTCGTAGATAAATATGATGAGCATGAAACTTTCAAGCGGGTTTATCTCACTCAGCGAGAGGACAATAAATATACTCTTCATTACAGTCTAATGAGTGCCAGCGGAACAATCATACCTCAGAAGCGGACATATGCTTTAAGCTCATTTAAAAGAATATTTGCTTATGTAGAAAAGAATCGTAAGGAGTAAACCTGGCACAGATAACGCACTTAAGCGCAGTTAAGGAACATTTAAGCGTGAAGTATCCCTGTTTTATGCCCCAAAAGTAATCCGAATTTTATGATTCACTAACCTGCTGGTACCTTAAGAGGGTACTTAAACTAAAGCAAGGAGTGTAAAGGTGAATCATGAAATACCAGCAATATTGCGTTACGAGGATCTGCGAAAACTATTTAAAGTTTCTCGTTCCTCGTTAGCGCGATGGGAAGCAAAGTCACTTTTTCCTAGCCGTGTGCGTATTGGGGAAAATAGTATTGGCTGGAGAAGTGACCAAGTGCAGCAATGGATTAAAGATCGTTCAAACACAAATCAGGAGGCATGAGAATGGGTAAATCAAAACAGCCGCCATTATTTATAGTGGCTAATTTAGGAAACTCCCCTCGGCTGCGGGAACAGCCGAGCTTGTTTGGGAGACTAGACCACAATCACTACCAAAGCGTTCATAGGCTAGGAGGCTATTCTAATGAATATGTGCCAGTGAAAGCCATAGTTTGCGAGAAACTACATCATTTGGCCATTGAATTGAGTGAAGATTGTTATGCCCAAGTCAAACCAACCAAACAGATTATATCTGATTTTCTATTTAATATAGACAATCTAAGGAGTTGGCTATGACAGCACTTCACATGCTTGATATTGAGCAACACTTCAAAGAGGGGCTTGCCAGTCTAAATCATCCTTTAAATGAAAGCATTGTCTTTGACACGCCAAATTGGCAGCGATTTGATTGCCCTACATCATCAAAGGATAATAAAAGCGCTGCTTATCGTGCGCATAGCGACTTAAACCCTGTGCCCGTATTAAAATTTGAGTGTCACAGATGTAGCATTAAAGAAAATGTGGCTTACAGTACTTTGGAACCATCCAAACTAACACCTAGTGAATATAAAGCCATTCAATTAGAGGCAAAAAAGAGAAAAATCACTCAGGACAACCGGAGCGATGCAGCCTTAAAAACAATGCTGGTTCAATGGGAGAACGCTAAACCTTGTGTTACTCATACCTATTTTGATCGAAAGCTATTAACCATCTCAGAGGAGGATGGCTTGCGATTAGATCCGTATGGAAATATCTTGTGTCCCGTCAGACTAATTACTGGTGAGGTAATTAGCACTCAAACGATCCCTGCTCAAGGAAAAAAAAGATTTTATGCCGGACTCTCATCTAAGAATGGATTTCATGTTTTTGGTGTCATTGAACCAGACAAAGATATCTATTTCGCAGAAGGAGTCGCCACCGCCAAGATCATAAGCGAAAGCATAAAAAGGACGGTTATTTGTGTTTATGGAAAACGTTTCGATAATATTGCACCTATTATTGCTAAAGCTTATCCGAAAAATAGGCTTATTTATTGTTGTGATGTTCCTTCCGATGGTGAGAAGATTACATCTGAAGATAACGCCTACAAAGCTGTAGCCTTAGTTGGTGGAAATGTTTGTTTACCTGATTTTTCAAGTATCCCTGATACACTGCGACCGGAAATTAAAAGAAGCGATTACAATGATTTGTTTGTGCTCTTAATGGAGCAGGGGAACAGCCGAGCTGAGGCACTCAGTATTCTCAACGAACAATTAACTGTTAAACCAAAACTACACAATCAAATATTATCTGAACTCATCAAAAAAATTGCTCCAGTAAATTTTAGACAATTAGCTGATATTGAAGACGAGAAAAAACTCAAAAACAGCCATTTCCAAATTATTGCTATTGAACAAATTTTGGCGCTTGCACAGTCAAATCAATGGGGTATCTGTAAAAATCACGATTTTGTTTATATCTACAATGGCGAATATTGGGGTTTAGTTGATGCAGATGAATTAAAGTCGTTCTTAGGTGAGGCAGCAGAAATGATGGGTATTGATAAATTCGCTGCACGGTACTTCAATTTCAGAGAGCAGCTCTACAAACAATTTATCGCCTTGGCGAATTTACCTAAGCCAATTCCTCAAAAGAATGCTGTTCTTATTAATCTTAAAAATGGAACCTTTGAAATCACGCCAAACGGAATCAAATTAAATCCTTTTGACCGCGCGGATTTTATGACCTATCAATTAGCATTTGAATATAATCCTGATGCTACGGCTCCATTGTTTGAGAGTTATTTAGATAAAGTATTACCTGATAAGAACTTACAATACATTCTTGCCGAGTATTTAGGCTATGTGTTCATTCATCCCAGTGTCTTAAAATTAGAAAAGACATTGTTGCTGTATGGCACTGGCGCTAATGGAAAGTCGGTATTTTATGAAATCGTTAGAAGTCTATTAGGGGAGCAAAATACCTCTGAATATTCCCTACAAAATTTAACTAACGAGACCGGATATTCACGAGCAATGATTGCAAATAAATTGGTCAACTATGCTAGTGAAATAAATGGTAAATTAGAGGCTTCAATATTTAAACAATTGGTTAGCGGTGAGCCAGTTGAAGCACGATTGCCTTATGGAAGACCATTCATCATCACACACTATGCCAAGTTAATTTTTAACTGTAATGAGTTACCTAAAGACGTTGAACAAACGGAAGCTTATTTTAGGCGCTTTCAAATCATTCCCTTTGAGGTAACAATCCCAGAGGCTGAGCAAGATAAACAATTAGCTCAAAAAATCATTGCAAATGAGTTGTCTGGTGTTTTTAACTGGGTGTTGCTGGGACTTAATCGATTATTAAAACAAAAGCGACTGACAGAATCTGACAAGGTTAGAAAAGCTCGAGACCAATATGAGAAAGAGTCTGATAGCGTCAAACTATTTCTAGATGATAAGGGATATCAAGCAAGCCCTACGGACTATATTGCCATGAATAAATTATACCCAGAATACCGAGCATTTTGTCTAGATAATGGGTTTCAGCCAGTAAATGCAACAAACTTTAAAAATCGATTAATGAACAGCAAGATTCTTTTGGGCAGAACCAATATCGGGAATGTAGCCTATTTAGTGATTGGCAGTTATAAGCATTTCGGTTAAAGCTCCTTATCAAAGGTGTTAATAGTGGCAATCGTGACAGTAAAAAATAATTTATTTTTTATGGGTAATTGCGCAGTAGTCTACTGCGTGATTACAGTAAGTTCGTCTGTAAATGAGTTGTTATAAGACATCGACTTGTTAATCAACGCCATTACTAATGCTCAAAAGATAAACTCTCATAAAATTCGCTGGTGGAGAAGTTGAGAAAGCTGTGCCCCACCGGATGACTCCCGGGCTGCTGAAAACCCTGGTACCCCCTCCCACCTTGTAAGAAATTTTGGAATTGAATCCCAATTAAAAGAAACCAAATTCCTTGATAATTTTTTTGTTGTGCTGAATGGATTGTCTTAGCTCCAACCTAAATGCTTTTGACTCCGCGGTATATTCCCCACTTTTTAAAGCATTTACATTGCCACGCTTAGCTCCTGATCCTTTTGCACCTCCATGAATACGACAACGAAGCTTATCCTTAATTGCAGGGCAACGGCATGGCTTCCCATTATTCCTTTTGGTTTTTGCTCCGCACCTGGGCGCATTCTCAAAAGCGTAGTGTTTTCTCTCGGTACATGAGGTCGTTTTCATTTTTTTTCCTTATTGGCCAGCCCCCCTTGAACATTACCAACAATAGCTTGACCACCCTGATGAACCTCAACCCGCTCAACGATAATTTTTTGGCTACCAACCCCCTGTAGTCTTGCAAGTATATTCGCCTGTTGGACAAAGCAATTAGATAATTTTACAGCTGCATTTGTATAATGCTTCTGCAGCCTGAAATCGCCAATAGAGTGCGCATAGGTCATCGATTTTTGCTGTAACTGATGAATTGACAGCATTTGAGCCATCAACATAGATTGCATGCCGTCCATTGTTCCAATAGTAGCTAATTTTTCAGCAGTAATTTCTTTTGCTTTTGCAAGGTTGAAGCCTTTACTCTGAAAGTCATTACAAGCAAGGGTGCAATCATGAATGAGATGCTGAGGAATTTTTTTTTGCTGAGTAGTATCCAAATCTTTTGATTGAACTTCATTAATTTGTCCCACGTGTTGATTTAACATAGTTATAGTCCATTATTTAGTTTATTAAAGACAATTATCCCAGTAATCATATGGCTTATAAATAGATTTGACTTAACATTTCATCGCACATTGATTGACGTTTTATTATAAAAGATACTATAATCAAACCACAATATAGGTCTTTATTTAGGTCATTAAAATGCAAACTTTATATGCAACACAAGTCGCTAGCATTAGCGAATTAAAGAAGAACCCAACAAAACTCATTAATGATGCGCATGGGATGCCCGTGGTTATTCTTAACCATAATGTAGCCGCAGCTTATTTAATCCCAGTCGAAACCTTTGAAAAACTGATGGATGCTATTGATGATAACGAACTAAGAAGCATTGTAGAACAACGTCTTTCAGCACCATTTACATCAGTTAAGGTTGAGCTTGATGATCTATGAGCTACATTTTCATCCCCTTGCTTTAAAAGAATGGAAGAAACTATCGAAGGAGTTGCAGGAGCAGTTCAAAAAACTATTAAAACGGCGACTGGAAAGCCCACATGTTATTTCTGCTAGACTTAGCGGCCAGCTTAAAGATTGCTATAAGATCAAGTTGCATCAAGCAGGTTATAGACTGGTCTATCAAGTTAACGATAATAAAATGATTCTTCTCGTTGTTGCTGTAGGGAAGCGAAGCAAAAATAAAGTCTATGAGACCGCTGAAGACAGAAAAGAGACGTGAAATGAATAAGATATGTGATGGTCTATGCCCCTGTGATTCTAAAAAAAATTATTTATCTTGCTGCGAACCATTCATCACGGGTAAACAAAGTTGCAAGACGCCAGAAGCGCTGATGCGCTCTCGTTATTCGGCTTATACCCTGGCTAATATTGATTACATCAAAAAGACTATGCGTGGCAATGCCTTGGCTGGTTTTCAAGAACAGGATGCAAAACGTTGGGCGAAAAGAGTTAACTGGATTAAGCTCAAGGTACTTGAGTCAGTCATTGAAAGCACGGGCAGAGGCTATGTGGAATTTGAGGCAAGCTTTGTGGATGGTTCTCATTTAAAATCAATACATGAAAAAAGTGAGTTTATATTCGAAAAAGGGCGGTGGTATTATGTTGGTGGCAAACATCTACCAACAGCCGATATTGAACAAATGATTTCTCGCACCATGAATTGCCCCTGTGGCAGCAACCGTAAATTTAAAAACTGCCATGGAACCTGAATTCATCGATGGGACTAAATGTTGCGGGAAGATAAATAATAGAGATGTAAATGACACAACAGAAACTTGGTAGTTACCTTAGCTTATGTACTCAATTTTATGACCTAATTAGACCTGAACCACCTGAGGATGCTTATGCATTTTATCGCTCCTATGTGAGCAATGCAGTTGGTTCTATTTTGGAACCCATGTGTGGAACAGGTCGCTTTCTACTCCCCTTGCTTCAAGAAGGTTTTAACGTTCATGGCTTTGATGCAAGTGAGCATATGTTGGAAGCTTTGCATGCCAAAGCGGCTCTAAAACATCTCCATCCCACAGTGTGGCATGGGTTTGTTGAAGATTTAGCGAAGACGGAACAATATGGGCTGATTTTTATTCCTAGTGGTTCGTTTGGCCATATTATTGATTTGAATTCAGTTACGCAATCTCTAAAAATTATGTATGACCATTTAAGTAAGGATGGCCTTTTAGTTTTTGAGGCAGAGTCGTCCAAATCTGTACCAAGCCCATTAGGTATTTGGCGTGGGGTTGTGTGTCATAAGCCGGACGGTACAATGATTATTGTAAATCGTTTAACGACGCTTGAAGATAGTGTATGTCATTCTATTGATAGATATGAGCTTGTTGAAGGGAGCCGAATCATTCAAACAGAAATTGAAACATTTAATGTCCGTCTTTATGATGATTCTTCCGTTTTAATTAATTTGCTTAAAACCGTTGGATTTAGAGATATTAGGATGATGAATCCATTTGATAAGAAATCAGTTCCTGATATGGATGCTACTGCTATTGTATATGAATGCAGGAAATGATTAAGGTATAAAATTACGATGATTAAAATCGAATTACTAAAACACCATCCAACAATGATCCCCATGCTTGCTACTATGTGGCATGAATTATTAGGAAGTATTTGGGTGCCTGATGTACCTACTGAACGTGTTGAAACGCGGTTTCGTGAACATTTAAATGATAATATATTGCCACTTACCTTGGTAGCATTGGATAACGATAAGCCTGTGGGTATGTGCTCTTTACGTGAAAATGATGGAATTAGATCCGATTTGAAACCATGGCTTGGATCGTTAATAGTTGATAAAGCTCATCAGGGACGAGGTATCGGTAAATTACTGATTGATCCAACAAAAAATCATGCTAAACAACTGGGTTTTACTAAGCTCTATTTATTTGCGTTTGATCCAACAATTCCTGAATATTATCAACTTCATGGTTGGGACAATATCGGCATGGATACGTTTAAGTCACACGAGGTGACGGTGATGATGATTAACCTATAGAAATATTAGCATCCATCTCAATTGACGGCTAACTAGATTATCAAAGATAATTAGCCGCCTAGCTTACTCCAAGATTAAGGATTTACTTTTGTTAGTGCTCATCGATGAAAGCGGTTGTCCAGGCTTTAAATTAACAAAAGGGTCAACGCCATTTTTTGTAGTAGGTATGGTTATTTTTAAAGATTTTTCTCAAGCTGAGGCTGCAAGTAAAGCAATTACTGATCTTCGGCAAACGTTAAGCGTAAATCCTGAGTTTAAATTCAGTAAAACTCATCCTACAGTAAAAGATAAGTTTTTTGATGAACTATGCCAGTATGATTTTGAAGTTAGAGCCTTAGTGGTTGATAAAAGCAACATCTACAGTCAGAAGCTAAGAAATGATACGGATTCTTTTTATAATTATTTTGTAAAAATGCTGATGCAATACGACGATGATGTATTGCAGAATGCCTCAATCAAAATAGATGGTAGCGGCGATAAAGAATTTAAAAAAGCGTTAACTGCCTATCTGCGACAACGGATTGGTGAGCATAAAATTAAAAAATTCAAATTTACCGACTCGAGAAAAGATAACCTAATTCAGTTAGCCGATATGGTTGTTGGTGCAGTAGCGAGGAGCTATAGTGATACGCGTAAAGATGCTAATCGTTGGCTAGAAGTGCTCAAACGTCGGTATAAAATTAAGAGTATTTGGGATTTTAAGTAGGTCGTCTATGTACCCTACTCTAGAGATTTCTAGAGAGGTACGCCATCGGCGCCGGTTCAGGTACAAAGACTGTGTAAAAGAAGTATAGCTAATTTTTCAAATCCATGTCAAGTACAAAAATTACTCAAAAATGTAATGTTTCTCAACAATGATCAAGTTTGTCGATCCTCGCGCACATTTTTAAATTAAAACGCCAAAATAACAATGACGTACTAAACCCAGCACCTATTGCCATTCCAGACCATAATCCTGGCCCACCAAAATTAAATCGGGTTGCAAGCAGATAGCCAACAGGTAGTGCGATGCCCCAAAAACTAATAATAGAGCTGACTAATGTAAAATTTGTATCTTTTAAAGCCCGTAGGGCGCCAAACAGGGTGATTCTTGTTGCTTCTAATAATTAAAATACGGCACTTACCGCAAATAATTGTTTTGTGTAACTTACAATCAGAGTGTTCTCGGGATCATTCACATCAAAATCGACAGAAATCAATAAGCTTGGCAATAACCAATAAATCACTGCAAAGAAGCTCATAAAAGTGATAGAAATAGATAGACCTGCATAATTGGTGCGTTTTGCAGCGGTTATTTCATTTGCTCCAATCAAATGCCCCATGCGAACTGTCACTGCTTGGGCAACAGAAAAAATAACGCCCATGAGCGTCCCCATATATTGCAATGCTATTTGATTAGCAGCTAATAATTGCGGGCTTAAAGAACCCATCATTAATGTTAATGCAAAGAAAAAACCAACCTCAAAGCAATACATAATCCCCATCGGTAGCCCAACTTTTAATAATTCCCAAATATAAAATGGTTTGTCTATTTTAAAAACAGCTTTCAAATAAACTTGATATCGCCTATTAGTTATCAGGTAAACAGACAATACAAAAACCATGACCCAGTAACTGAGAGTTGTACCCCAGCCAGCACCAGCAATTCCTAACGCTGGCATACCAAACTTTCCAAAGATTAGAGCAAAACTAAAGAACAATGCCAATAGAACTGACAAAGAGGTAAATATCATTACCACACGCCCATGACCCAAGCCGATAATAAACTCAGTCAATGCCACAACAATAAAGGTAGGTAATAATCCCCATGTTAATGCATGTAAATAAGGCTCTGCGAGCATCACTAACGATTGGTTTTGCCCAAAGAATAGAAAGATGGGTGTTATATTCCAGAATAAAAAAATTGCGGGTATGGAAATTAATAGCGCCAGAACTAACCCATCTCGAGTAACCCTTGATATTCCTCTTACATCTTTAGCGCCATGTTTATGTGATATCAAAACATTAATGGAGCTTAATGTGCCGAATATAATTACAACAAAGACGCCAAATAACCAGCTTACTAAAGCACCAGCAGCCATTGCTTCATGACTCAAATGAGCTAAAAATACCGTCTGAAAAAAACCAATAGATGCACCGACCATCCCCGTTAATACGAGGGGGAAGGCCAATCTTACCAAAGGGTACAAATCTCTTTTAATGGCAGTTGGCCACATATCATACCGCCTACATCAATTTAGGCTCCAGGCTTTAAATGAAAAATAGCCCAGCAATAGTCAACAAATAATTTTATAGCACCATGCCATTCACTTGGCTGTCCCATAATTTTTTGAAATACCCCTGCTCATTATTAATTAATTGATCAAAAGTCCCCTCTTCAATAATCACACCACCTTCCATAACTACGATTCTGTCCATGTGTCGGATGGTAGATAAACGATGGGCAATGGCAATGACCGTAGCTTTATTTTCTTCGAGAATTAAATTAATGGATTGTTGAATTTCTTGCTCGGTAATACTGTCTAAGCTTGAAGTTGCTTCATCGAGAATTACAATTGGGGCGTTTTTTAAAATTGCACGGGCAATAGCAATCCGTTGACGCTGCCCACCAGACAACTTAACACCACGCTCACCAACTAAAGTATTGTATTTTTCAGGTAATGATTCAATAAACTCATGAATATTAGCAAGCTTTGCTGCTTGTTTAATTTCATCTAGGGTCGCATTATCTTTTGCGTACCCAATATTTTCACCGATAGAGCGATGAAAAAGCATAATATCTTGGGGAATTAATGCAATTTGTTGTCGTAAGGAGTCTGATGTAATGCAATGAATCGTTTGATTATCAATTAAAATATCGCCGCTATTTGGTTTGAAATTTTTGAGCAACAATGAAATTAAAGTAGATTTTCCAGCTCCGGAGTGTCCAATCAATCCTATTTTCTCGCCCGGTTTAATCGTGAGGTTTAATTGAGAAAACACCGGATTTCCTTCCCCATAAGCAAAAGATAAGTCTTTAAATACAATTCCACCTTGTCGAATAGGAAATGCAATAGCTTCTGGAGCATCGACCTCGGCATGCGGTGTGGCTAAGATAGAAAACGATGAGTTAAAATCGCCAATTTCCTTCATAAAATCACACAATCCAGTCATGAAACTCCATAAATCAAATGAAATGGCAATGGTTGTTAACATAACAAATAAAAAATCACCGGTGGAAATTTCTGCATTTTTACGCAAATAAATCATAAAAAGAAAAATGCTGATTAGCATGATCCAATACAACACCGAACCAATTACACTGAATTTAAAATCATACTTATAAAGTGTAACCTGGCTTGGAACATAGTGTTTTGACATTAAATTATTGGCGTGTTTTAACTCGGATTGTCGTTTTGCAAAATAAAATAGCGAAAAGATATTAGTAATATTGTCAGAGAAAAACCCGATGACCTCGTGTTTCCGTTCAGCGGCTTCATTTGATAATTGATTGAGCTTTAACGCCATAGGCAACATGATAACGATAAATAAAATACACCAGATTAACATAAAGAAAAAGACGCTAGTGTTGACTATCAATAATACAAAAATAGAAACAAATACAACACAAAAATGTTTTCCAACGACATGGTGAAGATTGGCAAATACCGTGTCATAGCCATCTAAAATTCCTTTCAGTTTGCTAATAATGGTGCCACTTGGCGTATTTTGGAAATAACTATAAGAATGATATTGCACGTAATCATATGCTGTACTAAGTAATTTGCGACGCGCAAAAGGCTCGCATTTCCATTCTGCAAAATTACTAACTCGCCAAACGACGTCTAGCGCAACTTGTGCCGTAATGAATACAGCAATTGGAAATACCAATTGACTATATTGAATGGGGGCATGAGTTGAAAATGCATCGACAAGTAATTTAAAAGAGTAATTATTAGCAAAAATATAAAATGCAGTGAGAACGGGGGCTTGTAGCATTAAAACATACCACCAGCGATAGGGTTTGATAACTTGCCATAAAAATTGCCAGACAGTTGGAGGAATTGTATTAGTATGTTTTTTGGACATAATAGGCTGCATCAATATTGGTTAATGTTATTATACTGTATAGACAGTGACGTTTTAAAATTTTTTTTTATTTTATACATTAACTCATGTTTTCGACTACGCTATTTCGTCACAACCATGTCATAAATTCTCCATTGTGTTTGAGTTGCCACCTTATCATATAGCCTCATCGCATCATGGTTATCATGTGCAGTTACCCAGCGGACTAAAGGCATGTGTGTCGTTAATGCATAATCGTTCACGGATTTAATTAAGCTTCGTGCAACTCCTTTGCCTCTGTGGTTATTTTCAACATACAAATCATCCATAAATATAGCAGAAGCAGCTTTTATAGGTCGTAAAAACTCCCGAAAATGGACTAACCCAATAATCTTATTTTCATGGATAGCAACGTTACCATACATTTGTTTTTCACTATCAAAAAACCAAGACCAAAGAGTCACTAACTGTGGCTCAGTGAGTTCCGTCTTATAGTGCGCTAGATATTTTTTATAAAGTGCCTTCCAACCAGAAAGATCTGTTTGCTCAATGGCTCGAATCGTTATTGACATTTTCCTTATCCCCCTCTATTTTTCTCGCCGGGTTTTATTTATTTGCTTCACTGCAATAGCGTTTCATACCTTCATGAGTAGCTACAAATCCTAAGCGCTCATAAAATTGTTTAGCTCTAGGACGTTGTTTATTAGTAGTAAGCTGAATAATTGCCGCGTTGTTGGCTTTAGCCCATGCAAATGCAGCGTTCATCATCCATTCGCCAATGTGTTGTCCTCGATATAGTGATGATACGCGAACTGCCTCGATTTGCATGCGAGTTGATCCTATAAATGTAAGAGAAGACATAATGGTTAAATGGCACGTAGCGACAATTTGTTGCTCTGCGTTTGTAACCACCATAAGATACTGGTTTGAATCAGCATCTATACGCTAAAAAGCATTAATATAACGCTGATCAATTTCATCGCTAATTTTTTCTCTTGTTTGACCTAAATCATCTTCGACGAGTAAATTAACAATAGCCTGTAAATCACTCAAAGTAGCCTTTCTCGCTGTTAGTTGATGCATTTATTTCGACTTCCAAACTTATTAATTTACATGGTTCAAGCCACATTTCAGATGGCATTTTTTTGGTTGCTTATTTCATTGGCGTGCCTTGATGGAAAACCATGCGCCATTGGCCATCTGTCAATCGCCAAATTGAAGACCGTATAGCTTGCTTGCCGGGGGATGCGGGTGTGTCTTTAATAGAGCTAATATAGGTCAATAAAATAATACTCTCAGAAAGTTGGTGTGCTTTGAATGAAGTTCCAATGCGTTCAGATTGATCATCACTTGCAAGCCATCGCATTACCTCAGCTTTATCGTAAACAACAGCACTGCTCCCAACCTCTATAAATTCATCATCAATAAGTTCAGCAAGTACATCTAGTGAACCGATTTTATCAAGTAATTGCACCTCTTGTTTAATAATCAGACTAACAATTGTATCGTCCATTGTTTTTACTCATACGTAGATCTTATTATTTCTAATAATAACACGCCAAGCTTTCCTGGAAAGTGACATTAGTGATGAAAGTGATACTTCAAAAAACATTTTTATTTAATCAGAAATTTTAGAATCAGATAACAGATTGATTAATCACTTGTAATAAATTTTCAGAAAAAAGAATAACATCTTGATCTGAGCGTAATTCAATCAATTTTACATTAGGGTAGTTAGTTTTTAATTGGCTTAAAATGGGTTTCATTCGCTTTTCATAACCCCACATATATTCCAGTAATGACCAACGTATGGTTTCTTGACATCCTGGCGCGCGATCATCAATCGCAGGATGTTTATGGAATAAACGCTTAACTGTTCGGTAATAGCACAGATATCTAGGGAAATTAAAATATAAACAAACATCTGCTCGGCTGTAACGTAATTCAAGGGACTTGCTTGAGTTACCGTCAATAATCCAATACGGTTGATTTACAAAATCTTGTTGCTGATTCAAAAAGTCCTGATAATTACGTTGCACCCAATTCGCTTCAAAAAAATGCTTATCCAGATGAAACAATGGAAGGTTGAGCATGGATTGTAATTTAATTGAAAAAGTTGATTTCCCACTTCCCGGGCGTCCCATAATCATAATGCGTTGGGGAATTGTTTGATTCAATGCATCAAGAAAATTATTATCGCTTTCTAATTTCATCGATTACTCTAGCTAATACCATGGATGCCCATTGTTTTAAATGACTTCTATTTTGCTCACAAGTGTAAGGTAGAAAACTCATGTGATGACAAAAAGCATGAAACAACAAGAGATTAATGGTTTCATCGTCTATATCGCCATAAGCATTTAAAAATGCTTCAAATGCCTCTTCTGTAAAAATCATACCTACAGCTAAATCAATCCCAGGATGGCCAACGTGTGTATCTCCCCAATCAATTAATCCTGAAGGAGCCAATGTTGAAGGATTCATAACAACATGCCTACTATACAAATCTGCATGCAAGTAAGATTTTTTGTCTTCTTTGAAAGTTAAATGAGGTAGAGATGCTATTACTTCAAGCAACATTTCCTTATCAAAACCTAATTCTAAAAAATAATTTTCATAGTTCTTAAGATTTTCCTTACAACGTAAAACTCGATGATTCACATCGTATCGCCAGCCCTGTTCGCCTTTAATCAATGACGCATAGTGTTCTTTGACAGGGATAGCGTGTAATTCGGAAAGCCATGAGGCAAGTGTTATAGCAAAGTTAGTATCTGCAATTAATGACTGGGCAACATCTGAAACCGGTTTGCCTGAAATCATCGGATAGCCTGCAAACGGATAAGGGTATAAATCTGACGGTTTTCCAATCCACTGCGGTGCTGAGAGTGGGAACGATACTTGGCTGGCAATATAAGGCAGCAAGGCTATTTCATTTTCCATACAAGCTAACCCAAATTCTCTACGAGGAAATCGAAAAATGCAGGTTTCATTAACCAGATAAACTAAATTGTCCCAACCTTCATCCAGGAGATGAATTGTTTCAACGATAAGAGAATGTTGTGACTCAATAAGCTGTTTGGCTTTCTGTTCATTAATATTAATGGATTGATTCCAAGCATGGGTCATAAATAACTACCTGAATTGAGAATTGGCGATATTATACAATAAAAATTGACTAACAAATTGCACGCAGGAACGTTTAGAGGAACGTTTTTTAAAATT
>MHBB01000027.1 GCA_001803185.1 Legionellales bacterium RIFCSPHIGHO2_12_FULL_35_11 | reverse complement strand
TATATTTTTGATTTTCATCAATAGGTACCTTTTCAAATCGACGACCCCAAATCATAATACCTAAAAAATTAAATCATTTTATTTCAATAGGTTATTTGATATTAGTTTTGTTTAGTGGCAACCAAGTGGCATTCTAGTTAAAAATCAATAAAAATTAGCTCAAAATATGATCATGATGTTTATGGGAGGAGATGCGAGTTTCGATTAAATCTGAGTAGGCGAATTAGCCTGAATAATGATATTCTTTAAATTGATTCTTATCATTGGTTAATAACTGCATTAATTTTGGATGTACAAATAATTTTTCTTTGCCAGCAGATACTTCTTGCAGCACACTTATCTCGCATAGTTTTTTTAAATAAGTAGATGCTGTCTGACGACGAACCAAACCAGTATCTATAAGATTTTGAATACGACAATAAGGCTGTTCAAAAATAACATTAACTAATTCATAACTGTAAATCTTTGGTGCTTCATGTCGTACAAATTCAATTGTGTTATCTATCAACTGTCGAATAGCATTTATTTTATGATAAGTAAGCTGTGCTGTTTGGGTCACCGCATGAAGCATATAAAGGATCCATTCTTGCCATTCATTTTTTTTCGTTACGTTATCAAGTAGTCGATAATATTCTTTCTTATGACGAACAATATAATGACTAAGGTATAAGATAGGCAATGAAAGCAATCCTTGTTCTATCAAAAAAAGAATATTAATAATGCGACCTGTTCGGCCATTACCATCTAAGAAAGGATGAATCGCTTCGAATTGATAATGCGCAACAGCCATACGGATAAGGGGATCTAATTCATCTTCGCTATGAATAAACTGCTCCCAATTTGATAATAAATTACGAATAACTGTTTCACCGACAGGTGGTGTATAAATAATCTCACTTGTAGTCGAGTTTGCAATAGTTGCGCCAGGGATACGGCGTATATCCATATCGGTATTTTTAATGGTAGAGCATACCCTTACTAGAGTAGCGACGCTTAAAGGTCTATCCTTTAATGCGATAAATCCCTGATATAAGGCTGTTCTGTATTGTAAAGCTTCTTTAGTAGCAGAATCCGCATGCGTATCTTCTTGAGCAAATTTAAAGAGCTTATCAGTGGTTGTAACAATATTTTCAATCTCAGAACTGTCTTTTGCTTCCAGCAAATGCAGTGCGTTAATGAGTAGACCTTGGTTAGGAAGTAACTCACCAGACTGCTTCAGCTCTGCTAAGGCTGTTCTCGCTGGAATACAAGCTTTTAATATCTCAATGCTTTCCAGTACGGCTTTTGGTGGCAGGTAAGGTAACTCATTATAAGGTTGGCTAGAATTAAACGTCATGTTTAAAAATTCGGGAAATTTCGACATATTATAAGTATATGTTTATGTCATCGACATATCCATAGTATATGTCGATAAAATTGATTTTTTTCGACATATGAACAAATTATAGGGACAATCGCGGATTTATTTTAATAGGTCTACTTTACTGCCATTTGTTACTATCTATTGCCACTACACTGCCACTTGATCTATCATCCAATTTTTAATAAACCCCCTGATCCCTTACCATCACTGGTGCCGTTGCGCTGAATCGAACCTCGGACCTATTGATTACGAATCAATTTTTATCAAGTTTCATTTAATATCAATCAATATCAAATATACCATGAAACCCGTTTAATACCTAGCTAGTATATCCTTTGTGTATTTAAAATAGTATCATTCGCTATCATTGGTAAACACAAAATTAGGTACCAAAATCGGTACCAAAAAATCAGAGGTACCAGATGAAATTTATTGACAGCTATATCAAGAATTTAAAGTCTGACACAAACTGGTATGAAAAAACAGAATCCAGCGGACTTGGGGTTCGTGTTATGCCAAGCGGTAGTAAAT
>MHBB01000026.1:1645-13258 GCA_001803185.1 Legionellales bacterium RIFCSPHIGHO2_12_FULL_35_11 | reverse complement strand
AAGTATTATCTAACCCTATTTCAGCGCCGCTCATTATCCGCATTAATAGATGAACTATATTCGTTTCAGGGTTTATGTAAATACCACTTGGGGCTGTTGGTTCTTTGAAGGCCAGCTTCATGTTATTGCGCTTTATTTGGTTATCATGCTCTATAGTGTAGCATTTTTATCACCAACTGGAAAGTACTCAACAGGACTTACGAAAAACTCCGATCCCTGCGTTGGACCTCGAAGCTTTTCGTAAGCCATGAAAACTGTAAACTAGCAAGTTTTAGGTAAAATATTGTCAGGTTTGCTTGATTTAATGATATACTTTGCACCAATCTACTTGTGCGTCAAAATAAGTTCTTATTGAATTTAATAAGACTAAAAGCTACAATTAATATACATCAAGCGGGAAAAGTATTTGTTGAGCCTAACTATGAAAAAATCACCTTTTAAACTTAATATCAATGCATATGATACAGAGTTCTCTGTGTTAATTGCTGAAACTCAAGAAGAAATGGATTCATGTTTTGCTTTGCGTACACGATACTTTAAATCTGATACTCCATCATCTATTGATAGAGATATTTATGATCAATATTGTTGTCATTTAATTGTTCTAGATAATGCAACAAATGAAGTGGTAGGCACTTATCGGTTAATGCGATACGATGTTGCTAAGAAAAATATTGGTTACTATTGTGAAACAGAGTTTGATTTAAGCAACATTAAAAACCAAGATTTAAAATTAGTGGAAATTGGTAGGCTTTGTACAGCTGCTGAATATCGACATAAAAATATAGTTGGAATGCTTTGGAATGGTATTTATGAATATTTAGATTATTATGATTTAGAGTATCTGTCTGGCAGTGTCTCTCTGCCGGCGTCTATTTCTGATTTATCTTCTAGAGTTTATGCCTATGCAAAATATAAAAATATGCTTGCTTCCCCTGAATTTAGTGTTCAACCTTTACCAAATTGTATTGATAAAACATTTAATTCTGATTATGCAATAGAGGATATTGTTGCTTTAAAAAAAGGGTTGCCTAAATTATTTTTAGCTTATTTAATTCTTGAGACTAAAATTTGTGGACCAAGTGGGCATGATAATATTTTGAATGTAAATGATTTTTATATTATTAGTAATTTAAAAGATCGGGCAAAAAATAGAAGAATAAGTAGGTTTAAGTATCAACCCGGATAGAATATCAAAACAATGTTAAATTATCTTGTTGAAATTCGTAAGCGTTTAATATTCATAGCTATTTTTTTTGTAGTAGCATTTATCGTGGTCTTCGGTTTTTCAGATAATGTTTTTGCTTGGTTAATTCACCCTTTGCAAAAGTATCTCTCATCTGATAGTAGCCTAATAATTACACAAATCACAACACCCATCTATACACCAATTATGATAGCATTTGATGGTGCCGTTATTTTATCTATCCCATTTATTATTTTCCAAATATGGAAATTTATTTATCCAGCTCTTAGTACAAAAGAAGCATTTAATCTTCGCTTAGCTATATCAGTAAGCTTAAGCTTATTTTTAGTAGGAGTGCTCTTTTGTTATTTTGTATTTTTGCCATATATTTTTAAATTTATTATTAGTATGGTGCCTAATTATTTAAAGTTATTTCCAGATTTAGCATATGCCATTGATTTTATTACGAGAATGTTGCTAGTATTTGGAGTTTGCTTTCAGTTACCAATTATTGTTGTTTTGTTAATAAAATTTAACATGATTGACTTACAATCTATTAGGAGTATTAGGCCATACTTTATTGTTTTTGCCTTTATCATTGGTATGTTTTTGACTCCGCCTGATGTGTTTTCTCAAGTTATGCTGGCTATTCCTTTGATTATCTTATTTGAGATCACCATATGGGTTTGTTGTAGATTTTTTAAGCTTGACAATTAGCCCTTTTTGACTATATTTAAACTATATGCGCATTATTTTATCTTTTGATCTTGGGGTTTAAGCGAGGATGTCATGAGTAATTCACATAAAGTTATTAAACATAAACCAGAGTTAACAGAGCAAGAATTTAGTCCTTTACTAACATTGCAACAAGATTTAAATAAAACTATGACACATTTTTATGATTTATTTGAGCCAAATAGCTTTAACGTAGGTCATTTTGAAAATATTAAGTTATCGCCACCGATGGATGTGGTTGAAACAAAATACAATTTTAAGATAGAAGTAGAGATGCCAGGTCTTGATGAAAAAAATATTAAAGTAACCATACATGATAATGTTTTATCAATTATCGGTGAAAAATCATTTAGCAAAAATGAAATAGATAAAAATTTTATAGATAGGGAAATAAAATACGGGCGGTATGAAAGAAGTTTAACGCTTCCTAAAACAGCTGATTTAGATCATGTTAGCGCAAATTTTAGTAAGGGAATCTTATGCGTTACTTTACCAAAACTTACAACGAAAAAATGTAAAACCAAAGATATTAAAATTACAGGGCCGTCCCATTAAAGGATCATGTGCGTTCTGACCCAGGGCTGTCTCATCAAATAATATAGACGGGGCGTAGGTTGGGCCTTGGCCCAACGATAAAAAAGCTGCATTTTTTGTTGGGCCAAGGCCCAACCTACACGCCAGCATTGATTAATTTGATGCGACAGCCCTGCGTTCTGACCGACATGATCTTTTTAATGGGACAGCCTTGTGTTATTATTACCTAGGTTTAAGTATCTACTAGGGTTGAGGTTTTGTCTTATGCATGAAGCGAATGTTTTTTTTACTATTTTTATAATCTTTGCTGGCGCAGCAGTATTTTCAACAGTAGTTTTATATACGAAACAATCGCTTTTAGTAGCATATATTTTACTTGGAGCAGTGCTTGGTCCTTGGGGATTAAAATGGATACCTGATTTGCAGGCGGTTTCAGCAGTAGGTGAAGTTGGTATAATTTTTTTGTTATTTTTATTAGGCCTGCATCTGCAACCACAAAATTTATTGCATATGTTGAAGAAGGTCACCTGGATTGCAACATTTAGCTCACTATTTTTCGCAGCAATAGCCTATTTGATTGGCCGTTGGTTTGGTTTAAGTGTTACTGAGTCTTTAGTGTTAGGCGCAGCTATGATGTTTTCTAGTACTATCATTGGCTTAAAACTATTACCCACAACTATTTTGCATCATCAGCATACTGGTGAAGTAATGATTAGTGTGCTCTTAATGCAAGATTTAATTGCTATCGTCGTATTGATTTTGATCAACGGCGGGCAAGATGGTAATTTTAGTTGGCATGACTTACTTATGGTTTGCGTAGCATTACCTTCATTAATGTTATTTGCTTATTTATTTGAAAAATATGTCTTGGTTAAATTGATAGCTAAATTTGATAGAACCCAAGAGTATGTATTTTTGTTATCTATAGCATGGTGTCTTAGTATGTCAGTATTAGCGGATAAACTTGGACTATCACAAGATATTGGTGCATTTGTTGCTGGGGTGGCGCTTGCAGCGAGTCCTATTTCTTTATTTATTGCTGAGAGCCTAAAGCCACTACGAGATTTCTTTTTGGTAATGTTTTTCTTTGCTGTTGGAGCTACTTTTAATTTTAGCTTTTTAGCACAGGTACTTATACCTGCTTGTATTTTGTCATTTTTAATTTTAATAGTTAAGCCACTATGTTTCTATTTAATGTTATCTAAGTCTGGAGAGAAAAAATCTGTATCAAAAGAGGTCGGGATTAGACTTGGACAAGCTAGTGAGTTTTCGCTGTTGGTCGCATCTATTGCATTAAGTTCTAAGGTAATATCTGATGTTGCCTCAAATTTAATTCAAGCTACTACAATTTTAACTTTTATTGTTTCATCGTATGTAGTTGTTTTGAAATATCCGACACCAATGTCTCTATCTGATAATATGCGGAAAGACTAAATATGCAGCGAACTTATCAAGTATTAATTTATTTATTGGTGGCCTTTTTAACTTCATGTAGTTATTATCAGCATTATGTGGGTAATGAAAAGACGTTAAAAGGCTGTCATTTAGCGTGTTATGCGGTAAATGATAAATGTAATGAAACATGTATCAATACTTGTAAGAATTGCAACGCGCAGTCTTTTGTCCAGGCGGCTAAGAGATTTAAACTTTATAAACATCAGCGATGTGTGCAAGGCGAAATAGTTGATCTTGAGTTGCAATCTTTTAGAGATCCACTACAATGCCGCAAAACAACTTGTTCTTGTAAAGATGATTTACGAGTATGTATGCAATCTTGTCGGGGTTAAAATACACAATGGCATTCGCTTCACTGCCATTGGTAAAATACATAAAACTCTGAAGAATGCTACTACTTGTTAGGAGATGAAAATGGTAGACGATATAAATAAAGATATAGATCCAATTGAAACAAAAGAATGGTTGGATTCATTGAAGTCAGTTTTTGCACAAGATGGTGAAAAAAGAGTAGCATTTTTGTTAAAGTCATTAATGGATAAAGCACAAGAAGAGGGAGTAAATCTTTCTTCAACATTAAATACCCCTTATAGAAATACAATTAAAACATTTGAAGAAAAAACTATTCCACCAAGTGAAGGATTATCAAAGCGCATCAATGCATTAATTCGCTGGAATGCTGTTGCTATGGTGTTGCGAGCTGGAAAATATGCGCCTGAATTGGGTGGACATATTGCATCATATGCATCTGCTTCAACTTTATACGAAGTTGGGTTTAATCATTTTTTTAGAGGGCAAAATTCTGCTGGTGGTGGAGATTTATTATATATTCAGGGTCATTCTTCTCCAGGTATATATGCTAGAGCATATTTAGAGGGTCGACTTTCGGAAAAACAACTAGAAAGATTTCGCCAAGAAGTTGAAGTTGATGGTTTATCTTCTTATCCTCATCCATGGTTGATGCCAGATTTTTGGCAATTTCCAACAGTATCTATGGGACTCGGTCCTTTACAAGCAATTTATCAAGCGCGTTTCTTAAAATATCTAGAAAATCGCGGATTAATAGCAACAAATGACAGAAAAGTTTGGGCATTCCTTGGCGACGGTGAAACAGATGAAGTAGAGTCTTTAGGCGCATTAACAATTGCTTCACGCGAAAAACTAGATAACTTAATTTTTGTTGTAAATTGTAATTTACAACGATTAGATGGGCCGGTACGTGGAAATGGTAAAATTATCCAAGAATTAGAAGGCTTGTTCAATGGTGCTGGTTGGAATGTAATTAAAGTAATTTGGGGATCACGCTGGGATCCGCTTTTTGAAAAAGATAAAGATGGTCTTTTACAAAAGAGAATGAATGAATGTGTTGATGGTGAGTACCAAAGTTATAAAGCAAATGATGGTGCTTTTGTTAGAGAAAAATTCTTTGGCGCAAATCCTGAATTATTAAAAATGGTTGAACATTTATCTGATGATGAAATTTGGCGACTTAATCGAGGCGGTCATGATGAGCAAAAAGTTTATGCTGCTTATGCTGCGGCTATAAAAGCAAATGGTAAGCCAACCATTGTCTTAGCTAAGACAGTTAAAGGATATGGCATGGGTGCAGCTGGTGAAGGGATGAATATTACTCATCAGCAAAAGAAAATGACCGCAGAGCAAGTAAAAGCATTTAGGGATAGATTTAGTATTCCTGTAACAGATGATAATATCGAAGGATTACCATTTTATAAACCGGCTGATGATAGTCCGGAAATTCAATATTTACATAAACAACGAGAAAGTTTAGGCGGTTATTTGCCTATTAGAAATCGTGAAGCAGCTAAATTAACTATCCCAGATTTATCAGCATTTAAAGCGGTAACTGAGAAGTTAGGTGATCGCGAGATTTCTACTACAATGGCTTTTGTAAGAATTTTGTCGATTTTATTACGTGACTCAAATATTGGAAAATTAATTGTCCCTATTGTGCCTGATGAATGTAGAACATTTGGGATGGAAGGTCTGTTTAGACAAATAGGAATATATTCTCCAGTTGGCCAATTGTATGAGCCTGTTGATCATGAACAAGTGATGTACTACAAAGAGTCAAAAGAAGGACAAATTTTAGAGGAAGGGATCAATGAAGCTGGAGCATTTTGTTCGTGGATTGCTGCAGCTACCTCTTATAGTTCTAATAAATTAGCTATGGTGCCATTTTATATTTATTATTCTATGTTTGGTTTTCAGAGAATTGGTGACTTGGCATGGGCCGCTGGTGATATGCAGGCACGTGGATTTTTGTTAGGCGGAACAGCTGGTAGAACTACACTAGCTGGTGAGGGATTGCAACATCAAGACGGACACAGTCACTTGATGGCATCCATGATTCCAAATTGCCGCACATACGATCCTACTTTTTCTTATGAATTAGCAGTTATTATTCAGCATGGTTTAGTGCGAATGTATGAAAAACAAGAAAATGTTTTTTATTATATTACTGTAATGAATGAAAGTTACCAACATCCAGATATGCCAGAAGGTGTGGAAGATGGGATTATTAAAGGGTTATACTTATTTGCAAAAGCCAAAAAGTCATTTAAGCATACTGTGCAATTAATGGGGTCTGGAACAATATTAAGGGAAGTTATTAAAGCTCAAGAACTATTGGAAAATGATTTTTCTGTAACTGCTGATATCTGGAGTGTTACTAGTTTTAATGAATTGAGAAGAGATGCTTTAGAAGTTCAAAGAGATAATCGTATGCACCCTGAGCGAAAACCAAAACTTTGTTACGTAAGTCAACAATTGCAAGGTGTAAAAGGGCCGATAATTGCGGCTACAGATTACATGCGATTATACGCAGATCAAATAAGCCAGTATGTAGAAAATAGATTTGTGAGTCTTGGTACAGATGGTTATGGTCGAAGTGATACAAGAAAACAATTGCGTCATTTCTTTGAAGTTGATGCAAAATACATAGCTGTTACTGCGTTGCATGCTTTAGCTCAAGATGGAGAAATACCATTTGCAGTTGTTAGTGATGCGATGAAAAAATATGGCGTAGACCCTGAAAAAATTGATCCTATAACAATATAAAAACTTAAAGATAAGTGTTTATATTAATTAATGAGAGAGGCATATGATTGTTCTTGAGAAAATTTTAGTTCCAGATATTGGTGGCGTAGATGGTGTTGATGTAATTGAGTTGTTAGTCAAGCCTGGTGATAAAATAGAAAAAGATACACCATTAGTAACACTAGAGTCTGATAAAGCAACTATGGAAATCCCATCTCCAGCAGTAGGAGAGGTCTTATCTTTAGAAATTAAATTAGGTGATAAGGTTAGCGAAGGAGATCTAATTTTAACCTATTCACCTGCTAATGGTGCCGCAAAACCAAGCGCTGCAACACCTGTTGCGAAAGATGAACCAAAAATTTCAGAACAAAAACCAGACAATAAATCTCAGGAAATCATTAAAGAAATACCACAACCTAAAGAAACTGCTGAACCAATCAGACAAGATGTATCTTTGAAAGATAGTGCTGTTATAGAAAATAATGAATTGATCTCTGCTGGTCCTGCTGCAAGAAGACTTGCACATAAGTTAGGAGTTAGTTTAGCTGAAATTAGCGGCAGTGGCCGTAAATCCAGGATAAGTAAAGAGGATGTCGAAGAGTTTGTGAAGAATAAACTTGCAAATTCTGCTATTTCTATTAGCTCTGCTCTCCCAGTTGCAAAACAGGTTGATTTTAGTAAATTTGGTGATATAGAAAAAAAGACATTAAATAAAATTAAAAGATTAACCGGAACAGGCTTACATTACGCATGGATCACTATTCCTCATGTTACTCAGTTTGAGAGAGCTGATATTACTGATTTAGAAGAATTTCGTAAGTCAATGCAACAACAGGCTAAAGAACAAGGATATAAATTAACTATTTTAGCTTTTGTATGTAAAATAGTAACTAGGGCTTTACAAGAATTTCCTCAGTTTAATAGTTCTCTTGATGCAACAGGCGAAAATTTAATTTATAAAAAATACTTTAATATCGGAATTGCTGTTGAGACGCCAAATGGTTTGGTGGTGCCAGTTATTAAAGGGGTAGATAAATTATCGGTTAGTGAAATAGCTAGAGAAATGGCGCGACTAAGTAGTAAAGCTCGCGAAACAGGCTTGATGCCAGGTGACATGGCTGGTGGTTCATTTACGATATCAAGTTTAGGCGGCATTGGTGGTACAGCATTTACCCCCATTATAAATAGTCCTGAGGTTGCAATTCTTGGTTTATCTAAATCGACAATTGAGCCAGTATATAAAGATGGTAACTTTGTTCCAAGACTGTTATTACCTTTGTCTTTTTCTTATGACCATAGAGTAATAGATGGTGCAGAGGCTGCTCGTTTTACAAAATATATAGCAGATGTGCTTAGTGATTTGCGACGCGTTTTATTGTAGTTTCGGGTTTCAAAACCCTAATACCCTAAAATTAACTTACAAAGTAGAGGCTTTCTAATGGTTAAAAAAATTAAAACAAATACAGTCATCCTTGGAGCTGGACCTGGTGGATATACTGCGGCTTTTCGTGCGGCAGATTTGGGATTAGAAGTTGTATTAGTTAATAAATACGATTCATTAGGCGGTGTTTGCTTAAATGTAGGATGTATTCCATCTAAAGCACTTTTACATATAGCGAAAATAGTTGATGAATCAAGTGAAGTTGCTGAGCATGGTATTAGTTTTGGAAAGCCAGTGATAGATAGTAAAAAAATTGTATCGTGGAAAAATGGCGTAGTTAAGAAGTTAACAGGTGGTCTTAACATGCTAGCTAAAAGACGAAAAGTGCAAGTTGTAGTAGGAACAGCTGTATTTCAAAGCTCTAAGCAAATTTTAGTAACTGGTGGTGCAGAAGGTGATGTTGAAATAGAATTTGAAAATGCGATTATAGCTGTAGGAAGTGAATCAGTTAACTTACCATTTATTCCTGAAGATAAGCGAATATTTAGTTCAACTGGGGCTTTAGAGTTAGCAGACGTCAAGGGTAGTTTGTTAGTTCTTGGTGGTGGAATAATAGGCTTAGAAATGGCAACAGTTTATTCTGCTTTAGGTGTTGATGTGACAGTTGTTGAGTTTATGGATCAACTAATTCCAGCTGCCGATACCGATTTAGTTAATGTACTTAAAAAACGTATGATGAAAAAAGGAGTTACTTTCAAACTGAAAACTAAAGTTGTGAAAGTTGAGGCCAAAAATGATGGTATTCATGTTTCAATGGAAGGTGAGCATGCGACAGATAAGCCTATTTGTTATCAGCAAGTATTAGTTGCAGTAGGTAGGCGTCCAAATGGTGATAAAATTTCAGCAGAAAAGGCTGGTGTAAATGTTGATGAAAGAGGATTCATTAAAGTTGACAAACAAATGCGTACCAATGTTGAAAATATTTATGCAATTGGAGACGTTGTTGGGCAACCAATGCTAGCTCATAAAGCTATACCAGAAGGAAAAGTAGCAGCGGAAGTAATTGCTGGAAAAAAACACTACTTTAATCCAAAGTGTATTCCAAGTGTTGCTTATACAGATCCTGAAATTGCTTGGACTGGGCTTACAGAAAAAGAAGCAAAGACAGCAGGTATTGACTATGAGAAAGCGATATTCCCTTGGATGGCAAGTGGTAGGGCATTAAGTACAGGCCGTGAAGAAGGCATGACAAAATTATTATTTTGTAAAAATACAAAGCGAGTTTTAGGTGGTGGTATTGTTGGTATAAACGCTGGAGAGCTAATATCAGAAGTATCGCTTGCTATAGAAATGGCTTGCGATGTAGAAGATATTGCTCTAACTATTCACCCTCATCCAACTCTTTCTGAAAGTGTTGGTCTTGCCTCGGAGATTTTTGAAGGCACAATTACCGATCTATAGTTGAAAAATAAAATTTAGCCCCAATATAACTTTTAAGAACTGGACTTTATGACTTTTTCAAAAAGAACTCAAAATTGTCGTCTTTGTGAACAAAGTGAAGCAATCTAGTGACGTTTAAGGGCTCTAGATTGCTTCACTATCGCTCGAAAAGACGCATTTTAGAACATGTCTTTAAAAAGTCATACAGTCCAGAAGAAGTTGTATTGGGGTTTTTCTTTAAAACTCGCATCTATTAAATTTAAAATTTAGGAGAAGTTATGACTAGTAAACAGCAAACTATGGGTTTTCAAACTGAAGTTAAGAAGATGTTGCATCTTGTTATTCACTCACTATACAGCAACAAAGAAATATTTTTAAGAGAATTGATCTCTAATGCTTCAGATGCTTTAGATAAATTAAGATTTTTAGCTTTATCTAATTCAAAATTATATGAAAATGATTCAGATCTTAGAATTACGATTGAATTTAATGAAAAATTAAAAATTTTAACTATTTCTGATAATGGTATAGGTATGACCTGGGATGAAGCAGTAGAAAATCTTGGTACTATTGCTAAATCAGGTACGGAAGAGTTTTTAAAACATTTAACAGGTGATGAATCAAAAGATTCAAATTTAATTGGTCAATTTGGTGTTGGTTTTTATTCTGCTTTTATTGTTGCTGACAAAATAACTTTGAAGAGCAGGAAGGCTGGTGTTTCTGCTGAACAAGGTATAGTGTGGGAGTCGGCTGGTGAAGGTGAGTTTAGTATAGATACTTTAAAAAAATCTTCACGCGGTACAGAGATTACGCTACATATTAAACCTGAAGCAGAAGAGTTCTTAAGTGACTGGAGAATTCGCAGTATTATTACTAAATACTCAGATCATATTTCATGGCCGATAGCTATGAAAGGATTAGATGAAGTTGATTCGGAAGATAAAAAAGATAAGAAAAAAGAAAAAGAACCAAAATTTGAAACAGTAAATAAAGCAACTGCATTATGGACCATGCAAAAATCAGAAATATCCAAAGAAGAATATAAAGAATTATATAAGCATATTTCAAGAGATTATCAAGAACCATTATGTTGGGCGCATAACCATGTAGAAGGGAAGCATGAATATATTAGTTTGTTATATATTCCATCTACCGCTCCTTATGATTTATGGCAACATGAAGTCAAGCATGGTTTAAAATTGTATGTTAAACGTGTATTTATTATGGATGATGCAGCACAGTTCTTACCTAGATATTTAAGATTTGTGAAAGGGATAGTTGATGCGGCAGATTTACCATTAAATGTTTCCAGAGAAATTCTTCAGGATAATAAACAAGTTGATAATATAAGATCAGCATGTACTAAGCGAGCTTTAAGTATGCTCGAAAAAATGAGTACAAGTGAGCCTGAAGATTATAAAAAATTCTGGAAAGAGTTTGGTTTAGTTCTAAAAGAAGGTCCAGTTGAAGATTTTGCAAATAAAGACGCTATTGCAAAGTTGTTACGCTTTGCAACAACAGCTAGTGGTACTGAGGAACAAACTGTATCTTTGGATGAATATGTTTCTAGAATGCAAGAAAAGCAAGATAAAATTTATTATATTACAGCGTCCAGCTATAACGCATGTAAAAATAGTCCGCACTTAGAAATTTTTAGAAAAAAAGGCATAGAAGTATTGTTACTAAGTGACCGAGTTGATGAATGGTTAACTGGTCATTTGGGCGAATTTGAAGGTAAAAAACTACAATCAATTTCAAAAGGCAAGATTGATATCGATGGAGATGAAAAAGAAGTTAAAGAACAAGAAAAATCTCTTTCACCGAT
>MHBB01000026.1:0-1610 GCA_001803185.1 Legionellales bacterium RIFCSPHIGHO2_12_FULL_35_11 | reverse complement strand
GCCGATGAAAATGATATGGGTTTGGAGATGCAAAGGATTTTGCAGTCAGCAGGTCAGTCTATGCCTGAGGTTAAGCCAATTTTCGAAATTAACCCAGATCATCCTTTAATTAAAAGGTTACATGCTATTGAAGATGATGTGAAGTTTGAACAATTGACATTATTGTTATTTGAACAAGCTGTTATTGCTGAGGGTGGTCAGTTAGATAATCCTGCTGATTTTGTTAGAAGACTAAATGAATTATTGATATCAATGTAATCTTAGAAAAAGCAGTTGAGCTCTACTACGAATCACTGCCATTAAGTTAAGGAATTCCATTCAAGCTGAGGAGGCGTAAACGCCTCCTCAGCTTAAACGGATCGCAGTAAATTTGCACATATATTCCTTAACTTAATGGCAGCGGCCCATCTATGGCCTACGCATGAAAAATATTATGCCGTCTTTGCGAACGAAGTGAAGCAATCCAGATCTATTTTTAATTAGAATGCCGAATGGCAGTGCATACTGGATAGGCGGGAAAAATTATTCAATTTAGGTATAGCTTATCATTTATCCTTGATGTACAATAAATCTTGCTTGCAATTTCAGGATTGAAAGCAAGTGGATTTAGTTTGAATTAATAATAAGGAAATTAACATGGCTGTTACTAAAGTAGAAAGTATTGTAGAGAGTGCAACTCAAGAACAGGGTCTGCAAGATCTAGTTTATGGTTTGGTTGCTCGTTTTTTATCTGAAAACAAAAACAAATCAGTTAATGATTTGTACGATATGATTTTATCAGAAGTAGAACCTCCATTGTTGCAAGCTGTTATGGAAAAACGTCGTGGAAATCAATTACAAGCTGCGAAAATGCTTGGAATAAGTCGTGGAACAATTCGCAAAAAACTTCAACGTTATTTTGGTACAAAATACTTTCGTTTAACTGACGAGTAATATCAATTAACTATTAAAATTTATATAACTCATACGTGCTCAATCATAGGCCGCTGCGCGGCCTGAATACAAAATGGATTATGGGCAATGGCATTCGCTTAAGAAAAAATTGTTGTCGTTGCGAACGTAGTGAAGCAATCCAGAGCATATTTACGCTCAAGGATCGATCTGGATTGCTTCGCTGTGCTCTTAACTAACTTCACAATTTGTACGTAAATTAATCAGTTATTCGTCTTTGCGAACCGTAGGTGAAGCAATCCAGCGGCCTTAAAGTCACTAGATTGCTTCACCTACGGTTCGCAAAGACGAGTGCAAGTTAGTTCGGAACGTTTTTCAGGCCCTGTATAAAGGCTCGCAACGACGAAAATTAAAACATTCTATTCTCTTAGCGAATGCCATTGGATTAAGAAGGGGTAAAGCTCCGAACACAACGCACTCTAAATGATAAGCCCTTGAGCTCGATTCTCTGATCGCCGTCAATGAAAGTCTGGTAAAATGCGATGACTTGATTATCCTCGGTAGAACTCCAGTAGTCTTGGTTGGTAGACAGGCAATTGAGCTGCTCTGTAGACGTCGTGTTATCTCCGGCAGGTAAAAATCAATCGTTGTAACAGGTGTTTCCTAGTGACATGGTGTTATGGCCCACTGCCATTAAGTTAATGATTTTGTCATTCCCG
>MHBB01000025.1:26077-40976 GCA_001803185.1 Legionellales bacterium RIFCSPHIGHO2_12_FULL_35_11 | reverse complement strand
CCTAAGTATAATAACCATAATTTATGCTTGTTTAATCATCATACTCCAGCTCTTAAACCAAACGGCATAAGGCTGGTACAACCACCATTTTAATGGCACGCTACCATGATTTTCTCTAACTATTTGCATAGCTTCTTGATAATGCAATCGTCGCTTTGTATTAGTTTTTGTTTCATCGTGCTCACGATTTACCGCTACAAATTCATCAACCATAGTTAATGGCCCAGCAGCCTTAAAAAGACGCCACCAAAGATCATAGTCCATAGCCATATGCAAAGATGCATTTAAACCAGCCACTTCTTCCCACGCAGATCTTCTAATTAGAGTTGCTGGCTGAGAAATGATACATCTCAAAGCTAATCTATTTCTTGAGAAAGGCTCTACCCAGATAGGAGTTTTATTATTATCCTTTTCGCGAACATTCCAAGCTCTACCATACACAGCAGAAGACGTATGGTTATTTTGTAACGCATTTAATAACTTTTCAAAAGCCCCTTCTAAAAACCAATCATCGCTATTTAACCAACATACATAAGGAGCACTTCCTTTCGCTATCGCTTCGTTAATAGCCGCAGACTGACCATTATCTTTATGAGAGCGAAAGCCAGCGATCTTATCTTGCCATTTTTTAATAATATCTAGCGAATTATCATTTGAACCACCATCCATTACAAAAATTTCATGTGGCACATTTTGCATAGCAATTGATGATAATGCCTGCTCTAAAAAACGACCTTGATTATATGAAGGTACAGCAACAGTGATTAATGGTTTTTCGCTCATATGCTCTCACAACTTTCTAATTTACGATTATGACGGCTATTTGCATTTAAATAGTCTGCGTATGCTGCTTGAATTCCATCTCTTAAGCTAGTTTTTGCAACCCAACCCAAATCACGCATTTTATCTACATTTAATAACTTACGCGGAGTACCATCTGGTTTAGATGAATCAAAAATTATTTCACCTTGAAAACCAACTACATCCATAACTGTCAAAGCCAGCTCACGAATTGTCACATCAATACCTGAACCGATGTTATATAATCCGCTCTCAATATTTTGCTCCATCAAAAAGACGCAGCCATCTGCCATATCATCCACATATAAAAATTCTCGCATTGGTTTACCAGAACCCCAAACTACAAATTTATTATCACCACGTAACTTTGCCTCATGCGCTTTACGAATAAAAGCTGGCAAAACATGGCTATTGTTTAAATCATAATTATCATTTGGCCCATAAAGATTTGTAGGCATTACACTTAAGTACTTTGTATCATATTGTCGATTATAATTTTCACACATCTTAATCCCAGCAATCTTAGCAATCGCATATGGTTCATTAGTTTGCTCTAACTCTGATGATAAAAGATATTCTTCCAAAATAGGTTGAGGACAAGATCTTGGATAAATACAGCTTGATCCTAAAAACAATAACTTATCAATACCAGTCTGCCAAGCTGTATGAATTATATTTGTTTGAATCATTAAATTTTCATAAATAAATTCAGCACGATAAGTATTATTAGCGTGCACACCGCCAACTCTAGCTGCGGCAATAAATATGTAATCTGGCTTTTCTGATTGTAAAAATTCTCTAACGGCAACTTGTTCAGTTAAATCGAGCTCTACCCGAGTCTTTGTTAAAATATTTGTATAGCCTGCTTTGCTTAATCTTCGTACTATAGCAGAGCCAACCATTCCTTGATGACCAGCAACATATATTTTCTTAGACATCTTAATCCTTATTCATGATAATCATAAACCACATACCCATGCTCACGCACTAATTCATCACGTTTAGCGCTATTTAAATCAGCATGAATCATTTCAGAAACTAATTCTTTAAATGTAGTTTTAGGAGTCCACCCAAGCTTTTTTCGAGCTTTGCTAGGATCGCCAAGTAATGTCTCAACTTCTGCAGGGCGGAAATACCTTTCATCAACGCGCACAATTTCACGACCACGACTATCAACCCCAACTTCAGACGGCCCTTCACCACGAAAAGTTAAGTTAATGCCAATTTCTTGAGCAGCGATGCTTACAAAATCTCGAACACTATATTGCTCTCCAGTTGCAATCACAAAATCTTCTGGTTTATCTTGCTGTAACATTAACCACTGCATTTCAACAAAATCTCGTGCATGGCCCCAATCACGCTTAGCATCCAAATTACCAAGATATAAACAATCTTGTAGACCAAGTTTAATTCGAGCTAGAGCCCTAGTTATCTTTCTAGTTACAAAAGTTTCCCCACGAATTGGACTTTCATGATTAAATAAGATGCCATTACAAGCATATATTCCGTAAGCTTCACGATAATTTACTGTTATCCAATAAGCATATAGTTTGGCACAGGCATAAGGACTGCGTGGATAAAAAGGTGTGGTTTCTTTTTGTGGTATTTCTTGAACTAAACCATACAACTCTGATGTAGATGCCTGATAAAATTTAGTTTTTTTCTCAAAACCTAGTAATCTAATTGCCTCTAAAATACGTAAAGTACCAATTCCATCAGCATTAGCAGTATACTCAGGCACCTCAAAACTAACAGCCACATGACTCATAGCTGCTAGATTGTATATTTCATCTGGCTTAATTTCTTTAATAATACGAATTAGATTTGTAGAGTCAGTCAAATCACCGTGATGCAGAATAAAGTTACGGTGTGAAATATGCGGATCTTGATATAAATGATCTATTCTATCTGTATTAAATAAAGAAGCACGTCTTTTTATTCCGTGAACGATATACCCTTTGCTCAATAAAAGCTCAGCCAAGTATGTTCCATCTTGGCCCGTTATGCCAGTAATTAATGCTATTTTCATTAGTTATCTCTACTTGGAAATTTTAAAAAGATAAGAGCGCTTCTGCTAATGGCTCTTGATAAATCGCTTGCCACTTTTCAAGGATATCAACTGCTTGATTATCTGGAAAAGCATTATACGCCTTTTTTACTGTATTTGATAAAATTAAATTTATCCCAATATTATGAGCATAGAATATCGGATCTAAATAGCGAAATGCTGTAGGCTCATTTAAGGAAAAATTAAATGGCTGCTTATTAAATTCCACGTCAGTAACTGCAAAATTATCGCCATATTCATCTTCCGCGCCCATATTTACTAAAATTGCGTCACCAAAATCAGCTTTAGAAAAAGAATAAAATCCCGTCAATAAATGCCTTTTTCCAGTAGCAGTGATACAACAATAACTATGCTTTATCACATTTTTTACAGCATCTATATCACTTGCATCAATATAAGTAACCTCAGGAGAGTTAGCTGCTAATCGTTCCTTAATGTCAATTACAAAAATTTTATCAGTAAATTTTCTGATAACATACAAAATACCTTTCCCAACTTTACCATTACCAAAAATAACAAATGGTTTAGCTGTTTTATCATCACCGACTAATTGCTGCATAGCTCGAGAAAATCCATCACCGGTGCCGAAAAAGGTTTCTAATACTTTTAGTTTAGAGTCATCAACTGAAACAACAGGATAATCTGGATTAGCAGTTTGATATATTACGCTACCAGACTGAGTTAATTCAACTGCGCCAAGAGTCGGTGATGTATTTTTAAGAAGTTCAGCACAACAATCTAAATGAATATCAAAAATTTCTGTTGTATTAGGCCTTAAATCAACTCGAAACCCAGCAGATTTTAGTAGTTGAACAGCCCGTTCCTCAACCGGGAAGCCATTTGGGGCAGTTACACAAACATTAGCACCAGCTAATGCTAACACTTCTATTTTAAAAGCGGTCGCGTAAGTTAAAGGAATATTATGTAAAATATTTAAACCAAGAAATGGCTTGATTTTTTTAACCTCTAATCGCTGCTTTTCTAAAAATGGCATATCTAAAATAGCAGAATCAAGACGGGCTTTCTCTAAAACTTGTAAATCATACATAAAAAACTCTGTCCATATTTCCTAAACTAACTAATATACCCAATACACGAACTATTAACAATTATTTCCTGCCTATCTGGTTGCCACATATTCGTCATTGCGAGGCACGAAGCAAACCAGGGTTCGTAGCTCTGTTCCCTGGGTTGCTTCGTACCTCGCAATGACGAAATTATCATAATCCTAGAAAAAGCAAATTAGGCCAGGCTATATCTTAAGATGATCTTGCCCTGAAAATCTTCATTTAAATTGTCAACAGACCATAGTATGGTATATATTGGAAAGGAGATTATATTAAATAAATCAAATATGATTAAAATTCTAAAGGTATCAAAGCATGAAATAAATTTGCCATATATTGTTCTTATACTTGGTTTTATTATTATTATATTTCATATATTTTCCTATTATATACCTTTTACCAATAATGCCTTTGTCGCAACAAATGTAATCCCAATCGCCGCAGACGTATCTGGCTTCATCAGTGAAATATATGTAAAAAACGGCCAAGTTGTAAAGCAAGACCAACCTTTGTTTAAAGTTTATCAAAAACCATATTTGCTAGCTTATAAATCAGCAGTCGCAAATTATGAGCAAGCTATAGAAAAAATTAAAGTAATTGAGCGTCAAACCCAAAAAACTAATGAATTATATAAAGCCGCAATTTATGACTTTGAAAAAGCAAAACTTAAATACAAACTAAAAAGTAGCAAAAATGTAGTTCAAGCTGTACCAGCATTAGAAATTAAAATTCTAAAATATGAGCTACAATCAGCCGAAAAGAAGAAAAACTCTTTGGCCAAACAAATTGGCGTGGAAGACCAACAAATAATTGAGCAAAATAAAAAAGTAAAATCACTCAAAGCAGAGAAAAATAATGCTTTAGTAAATCTGAACTTAACGATAGTTTGCGCTCCATCAGACGGAATAGTTGACAACATGTATATTTCACAAGGAACCCCTATAAAAATTCATATGCCAGTCTTTTCATTTATTGATACTAGAAACTGGTGGATTCAGGCAAATTTTAATGAAACAGATCTTCGTAGAATTCGGCCAGGAGATAAAGCAATTGTCATCTTACGTATGTACTATTTTAATAAAATTTTTAAAGGGGAAGTAGTTAATAATATTTGGGCATCAGATAGACAAAGAACAGTTAGAAGAACTCAACAACAAAAAGTAGCCAATGAAAATGAATGGCTATTAATTCCTCAACGCTTACCTTTGCAAATAAAAATCCTTAATCCAGATCCGAATTATCCACTTCAACCAGGCTCCAGCGCATATGTATATCTTAGAGCTAATACGCACAGTTGAGAAATATGATCAATATGGCGTGCATCGCCTTGATGGATTTAAAATTATCTATGTCTACTTTGCCTTGGCAATGACCAATATGTTTTTTAATCTCTCTCACCCGTATTTTTATTTCTTCTATTTGCCTTTAACTGCCATGACTGCGGAAGTTGTAGGGGAAACAATCAAGGACAAGTATATTCTGCTTATTTATACTACCTTAGGCGCTATTTTAATGACAACTATATTCAATCTCTTAAATCCATACCCATTGTTTTTCTTTGCCGCTATATTCCTCGTTGTATTTGGCTTATATATCTTTGTATTAAATAAAATAACATCTATGCTACCTTTGGTGCCTGTAATTTTAAGTCTGGCAGCATATTCATTTTTATACCCCAATATTAGCGCAACTCCTGCCATGATTTTTGAAAATATCTTTATTACCTTACTTGCGCTAATCATAATGTTATTAGCATTATTTTTATTTCCACTAAGTTTATATTATCGTTTATGGCTTAGAGCATTCTTATTATTATCTCGAGAGTTATTATATGCGCTATTGTATGTTAGGTATAATAAACCAATCCAGTTTTCTATTAAACAAACCCACTTAAAGCATATGGTGGATTTTGCAGGATTGCTTCCCTATAACTTTCATTTTTTTAGTATATTAAAAATTAATTTAATCATGAATCAGCTTTATTTAAGCTGTTTAGTTAAAGAAAGCGAAAATAATAAGTTAAGCTCAACCGAATTAGACCTATTTATTAAAAATATCAAGTTATTAAATCGTGCCATAAAAAATGAAGAAAAAGCTCCTTTAATATTCACGAAAAATAGCGCCTTTATTAAATTAATTAAATCTTGGAATTATTTATGTTCAAATTAATTGACTATCATGCTACTCGAGCTTTACAAATAAGCGTAGTATTTATTTCAACTCTAGCAATTGAAGCAATTTTGAATTTTTCTCATTCCGGTTGGATTGGCTTTGCAACCATGATGATTTATGCTGGCTTTGATTCTGGCACTAGCCTTCACAGAGCGAAACATAGATTTTGGGGGGCAATGCTTGGTTTAATGCTTTCATTTTATCTTTTTTTAATAATTCAACTTAATGATGATATAATTTGGTTAGTCATACCAATAATCTTATTTTTAGCTTATTTTAATTTAAGTAAAAACTACGTCTCCCCAACTATTTTTACCGTGACCTTAACTTCTTTGGGTAGCGATTATTATCAATCAGATACATATCAAATTGAACAATTTTTCTTTGATTATGGCAAGGCGACTATCATAGCTTTATTTATATGCTTATTTTTTGAATATTTTGTTTTTAAAAAGAGAAATTTAACTGATAAATTTTATATAGATCTTCAAGATTCGTTGATAGCTCACTTGAAAGATTTGTTTACAATCGTAACCAAAAGACACATAAAACAAAGTCTTTATCTAAGAAAATCAACAAAGTTTAATTCCCAGTTTTTAAAGTTTGAAACATTTCTGAAAACTGTTAATCATAATTTTGAAATTAAAGAACATTTATTTGATGATTTAGAAGAGTTTAAAGAAACTATCGAGGTAGTTTACAATAACATTCGCCAACTATTTCTTTTAAAAAATCTAGAAACTAAAAATATAGTATTAGCAACTAGGAACGAGCTTGATAAACTACAAAAGCTATGTGCAACAATTGATGAAAACTATGAGGTATCTCATGCATCATAATGAGAATTTAGCTACTTTATTTAAAATAAGTTTACCAATCTTATTAATTAATATTTGTGCGATTTTATTGTTGAGTTCTTGCATGATAAGCGCTAAATATGCACCCAAACCAAACCCGGAAATCCCTAAAAAGTGGAATGCTAAAAATACCAATTTAAACACTAATAACTGCAATACTATATGTATTCCATGGTGGAAAAAATTTGATGACCCAGTTTTAAATGATTTAATTCAAAAAGGTTTGCAGTGTAATAATGATATCCACACGGCAGTTGCAAATGTTGAAGCAGCGCAGGGGGAGTTAAAACGTGTAAAATACAATTGGATTCCTGGCTTAGATAGTTTGCTTGGTTATTCATCTTTTCCGTATCTTGGATACCCTGGCTCTATTGCGCTACTTATTCCAACGTATACTATTAACGTTTTTAAACAAATAAAAGAGCAACAGAACGCGAAACATGAATTAGCCGTTACAAAAAACATGCGAGATACAGTCAGACTGGCAGTTGTAGCGCAAATTGCCGGTAGCTATTTTCAATATCAAGCTCAAGTAGAAAGACTAATTCTCTTAAAAAATATTGAGGCGGATTTATCTAAAAAAGTTAATATTTATCAAGCTACATATCAAACTGGCCTAACCTCAGATATTGAGTTAGTTAGAGCAAAAAATAAATTAGAATTAATAAAGTCTGAAGAAAAAGTAATTGAGCAAAATATTGTTGTAGCACAAAATATGCTCCGATATTTAATTAATGAAAATCCTAAGGAATTTAAATTCCCAACCAAATTTAGTGATCTTAATCCACACCAAGAAATAATTGGCTCCCTTCCTTTTAATATAATTGAAAACCGGCCAGATATGCAAAAAGCAACGAATGAGCTTAAAGCAGCAAATGCTAAAGTAGGAATAGCGGCTTATAGTTTTCTACCAACTATTCAATTAAGTGCTGCTCGTGGAGATATTGGCATCGTTCCATATAGTACTACACTCGGTACAAATGTATATTTTAATCAAGCCTTATTTCAAACATCATTGATTAAATTATCATTATTTGGTGAGTTTGAAAAATCTCATGGTGTTGCAAAAGCTTATTATGCTAAATATCTAGATACCTTTAGAAAGGTTTTACGAGATATAAATAATGACTTATCCGCAAATGAGCTTTATACCGAAAGGTTAGATCACACTATAAATGCACAAAATGATCTAATTAAAAATTATTCATTACATAGTTCTTTATACAACGAGGGTATTATAAGCGCGCTTAAGCTCTTGAATGAAAAGATAAAATTAGATGAAGTAAAAATAACTTTAAATGAACATAAAACCGAGCAATTAATTACGATTGTAAATTTATATCAAGATTTAGCTGTAGGTTATGGATGCACTTAAACCTAGAAAAAGCAGTTGAGCTCTACTACGAATGCCTACTGCACTGAATTTTAAAGATTTTTTCATGTTTTTTTAACTCGCCATAGTGGTGACTATGCCTTCGTCAAAAAAACATGAAAAAATCTTTAAAATTCGGTACATTATTCATTCTCGCTACGAGCCCAACTGCTTTTTCTAGGTTAAATTAAATTGCTGACTATCTAAACTTGTTTGTGTTCAAAATCGGTACTAAAATTAAATTACGGACTGGTTAATTTCTAACCGCAACATCTGTGATTTAGGGGTATTAAAATATGAAATGGATTATGATAGCAAACTCAAACGATTGCCGCATTTATCAATACGATAAAAGTCTTAAAAGACTTCAACTAATAGATGAAATAAATCACCCAGAGAACCGATTAAAAGAGCAAGATTTAGTATCTGATAAATCTGGGGAGCTACAGAGTAGAAATACAATTGGCAGCTCATATCAACCAGAGTATAGTCAAATAGAAATTGCGGCCAATAATTTTGCAAGAGAAATGGCTGAAAAATTAAACGATGGCCGTATAAAACATCTCTATGACGGTATTATATTATTAATGCCATCAACTATTGGTGGTATGCTGTTTAAGCATTTAAATAAAAATGTATTTGGATTTATTCAAAAATCAATCCAAAAAAATATAATAAAATTTTCTGATTTAGAATTGAAAAAGTATTTGTTTAAAAATCTGAAATTTGTTCCATCTATTCATTAAATTTGCTGCGTCAGCTGAAGTTATAGGTTGTCTTTATAGCTTTTTCAAAAAGCACTCAAAATTGTCGTCTTTGCGAACAAAGTGAAGCAATCTAGTGACGTTTAAGGGCTCTAGATTGCTTCTCTATCGCTCGCAAAGACGCATTTTAGAACATGTCTTTAAAAAGTCATAAAGTCCAGTATAATCCTTTAAAAATTATCTTTAACTAGACATTTATAAAATCATAGTTAAACCTAGAAAAAGCAGTTGAGCTCGTAGTAGAGCTCAACTGCTTTTTCTAGGTTAAAACCTTTTAGTATTAAGCGAGGAGCATTATTTTATTTAATAATTTGTCATTTTCCATTTCATTGAAGTTGTAATGTTTTGTTTTTATATGCTTTCTATTTTCCCATAAGAATAATTTATTATCACAAGATGAGAGTTGTTTATCATTACCAATATCGATCTTATCATAATTGACATAGCATCCCGGCATTCGTTTTACATTCTGAGCACCAGATATACAATCATTTGCATATTCACTGCTTTCTGTAACCTCTGTCTTAACCAATTCATTGATCTCCCATAAAATATATCGCTTAATCGCTAGTGTTATTGGATGTATTAAGCATATAAGCGGGATAGCAACAGCTAATGTCAGTGATGCCGATAAGATTGGTCTTACTATGAATTTTATAAGACTAGTAATAATATTTAGTATAAATAATAAAAAAGCGCATGGGATAAAATACAATTTGAACAAGACAGGCGCATTATTTCGTAGATAAGACGCAATATCGTACAATTTATCAATCAAGATATAGGGTATGATTAACCCAAGATAGTCTGTGAAGCCTAATATTTTTATTTTTTCATTAGCATCCATTGTTCCTTTAATAACATCATAGCTCTGCTCTACTTTTTCAGAAAAAGATGAGTTTATTACTTTGGCAATCTCTCGTTTTGCATGGCCATTTGGATGAAAATTTGTTGGAGAGTCATGGCTGCTTAATGTGCTAAATGGATTTAATTTAAACATAATTTTTCCTGCGTGTTATGAATTTTGATTTATAGTACATCATAATGACGTTTAATGCAACATTTTTCCTAGAACACTGCAATCATTGTGATGTTAGAAAATTGAAAAAAAGTGCTTTTTATTCATATAATGGGGATATTTTTCAACACTACCCTGAGCCATCAATTATAACATCACAGAAAGTTGTTAAAAGCAGCTCGTTAAATGAGGTTACGGAACTTTCATCTATGAAGCCTACTCTTTTTTATTCTGATCGTGTTAAATTATTAGTAGGTAACCGTGATGCCAGCTCAATTGCCAAATGGGGATTTGGTAAGGACTAATTTAGCACAACTAAAAGGGCAAGTGATTAGTGATAGTCTTGTAGGAAAATTACTACCCAATAACGAATTGGTGCAATGCCAATTAGAAAATGGCGAATATCGTACAATTTTTCAGCAAAACTATACAGTTATATATAGTATTCGAACTGCTGATGAAATAGAAGCGATGCTAGGATTATAAAGGTTATTTTTTTAGTAAGAGTTTAATTGAACCTAGAAAAAGCAGTTGAGCTCTACTACGAATGCCTACTGCACTGAATTTTAAAGATTTTTTCATGTTTTTTTAACTCACCATAGTTGTGACTATGCCTTCGTCAAAAAAACATGAAAAAATCTTTAAAATTCAGCACATTAGTCATTCTCGCTACGATCTCAACTGCTTTTTCTAGGATTAAGAGCATCTTTGGAGTATTAATATTTACCTGTAAATTTTATATGGTTTGATTTGTGTTTGAGAATCATCGGATATAGCTTAAATTGCAGCACAAATTCAATTTAACTTTTTTTATATGGAAATTTTGTTGAAAAATTAATTTATGCCATGTGTATGCGTAAAAAATTTCCCGCCTATCTGGTTGCTACATATTATGATAATTTCGTCATTGCGAGGTACGAAGCAACCCAGGGAACATAGCTACGAACCCTGGTTTGCTTCGTACCTCTTAACTAACTTCACAATTTGTACGTAAATTAATCAGTTATTCGTCTTCGCGAACCGTAGGTGAAGCAATCCAGCGGCCTTAAAGTCACTAGATTGCTTCACCTACGGTTCGCAAAGACGAGTGCAAGTTAGTTCGGAACGTTTTTCAGGCCCCGTATAAAGGCTCGCAATGACGAATATGTGGCAACCAGATAGGCAGGAAAAATTTTACACTTTGACTTTTCATGGCAATTATGCTTGATAATTTACCATGCAAATGGTAGAATAGCCCAACACTTTTGCTGGGTTTTTATTGGAGAATTGCTATGAGCATAGAAGTCAAAGCGTTTAAAAATTTATATAATAGATTTGAAAGCAGTTTTTTTATGAGATTATTTTTTCCTAGTCTTTTTGGTACATTACAAAAATTAGATGCTAGCAATAATTTATCAGAACAACAAAGCCTATACTTGTTATCTTTTCAACAGGCAAACACAACTTTATTTTACGTTTTTACTAGTATCGTAAATTTCTTTTATGGCGCGACGCAAAAAATAGATTTTTTTGAACAAGCCTTTGTCAGGCAATTTATTGAGCTACAAGAGCAATTTTTTTCCCAAAATCAAACATCGCCGCAACTAAAGGAAAAAATATTTTATTTATTAGCTAGTAGTGACAATCCTTTAGATCGTACTTTAGTAGTATATGAATTGGATTATAAGCAAATTCTATCTGAAAAATGGATTGATAAATTAATCGCATGCAAAAATGCAAAGTTTAAGTGGGAGCATATTTGTGTATTATCGTCACTTCAATACAACAATATAAACTTTAATTTTGAATACTACTTAGATGTCTTAATAAGTCATAAAGATCCACAATTATATATTGAGGCTTTAAGTGCACTTAATGATAAAAAACTTCTGCAATATGATGAATGTAAGAGCATTCTTTCTTTAGAATACAATTCTATATCAATTGCCAAGGCAATAATTTTATTTGAAAAAAAAGATTTATTGACCGCAGAAAATGTGAAAAAAATTCCCCAAAAAGGGGATGTTTTTTGTGCTTCCATTAATTCTTTAAATGATAATGAGCTACTAGATTCAGAATATGCACAGGATTATCTGGATGCTATGGTTGCTTTTGACCTTCCAACAGTATTTGTGAGAGCATTAGTTGATTTAAAAAATAAAGGTATTTTAGATAAAGATAATTTTACCAGTATCAAATCTCATGCGCATCCTAATTTGCTGGCTAATGCTTTAATTGTATTAAATACGCAAAATTTACTAGATAAAGATACTCGTAGTTTGGTTAGTCAGAAAATACAAATTAAAGGTAAAGGAATTGATGAAAAAAATAAAATAGCACTTGCAGAATTATCAGAAAAAATTATTTACGGTAGAGCTGATGCAATAATAAAATTGAAAGAAGCCAATATATTTTGCGAAGAAAATATCGAGGCGGTAATGGGAAGTTGTTCTATAGAAGAGCATCCTTCGTGGACTGCCAATAATTTAGTGATTTTGCATGAATCAAATTTATTGAATGATAAAAATAAAACTAAAAATATAGACTTTGCTAAGAAAGCTCCTGGGTATTTATTAAAATCTTTATTTGATAAGAATTTATTGTCTAATAATGGTCAAGGAATGCTTGATACTGTATCAGAAAATATGGATGTTTTTATGGATAACAGGATAGAAAATTCTTTTGTAAATGTATGTGAACGATGGGATGACATAATTGGTCTTTTGCAAGATAGAGATAATTCTAAATCGCCGATAGTAAGAGTTTGTGATTATTTAGATAATATTGGAAGAGCACAATCAACTTTATACTTTTAGTCATTCTCGCTACGATCTCAACTGCTTTTTCTAGGTTCAAAGATGCAAAAAAGACGAAGCTGCGTAACATGAGTTATAAATATGGTCTTAGTTCCGCTGTTCCATCTACAAATTTTCCAAATACCAGTATCCTGGATATTTCTTGTCCGTTATTAAGGTAAATTATCCCGCTCTTATTGTTTATGCCAACCGCAGGAAATAATAAGAGTTGATTTAGTTGTGTTGCTAGGGCAAAAGCATCCATTCCCATCGCGTATAAACGATTGTAACTGTTAAATTGTTCTGGCCAGTTGCGGCCGCCTACCTGATGGGAAAATACCCAAGGCATGTCGCAGAAGATAACATCATTTAAATCACGATCTTTTGAAACATTAGTACTGCCTGAGTATACATTTGATGTGGCGTAAACAGGAATATTTCCAGCATAATAGTATTTTAGAAGAGGGACAATTTGCCGGGCCTGAGTTGGGTAGGCTACTAAAAATATTACATCAAAATCTTCTCGGCGAAGTGGTTTATTATGCCCTTTTTCTGGTTTTTCTTTCTTCCTTTTTGCGTCATTTGCTGAGACATGTAAAAGCTCACGAATTGAATTGGTTAAGTCATCATCTGGAGAGAAATAAAATGTTTCAACAACTTGGCCTCCGCCAGTTCTAAATTGACTGGCAAATGCATCGATAATGTCTTTACCCCATGTTCCAGCTGGAGCAATAACTAGAGCCCGTGACATACCTTTTTTATGAATTTTCGCAGCTATTTGTCTGGCTTCATTCGCAGGGGATAATCCAAATTGATAAGCGTTGTTTTTTGGTTTAACATCCGCATCATTTAATAGCAAAGTTGGTACAGGATGAGCAAGCTTTGCAACTTCACTAACATTCGCTTTGGTAAGTGGGCCTACCACATATTCTGCCCCATCCTGGATTGCTAGATTATATAAATTTTGAATATTTTCTCCATTAGTATTGTACGTTTGAATATTTATATTATATCGATTCGGACTATTTTCTAAGGCCGCTATAAAACCATCTTTTATCGCATTTCCTGGGCCAGAAATAGGGCCGGTTATTGGTAAAAGCAAGGCAATTTTTTTAGGCTCTGGAAATAAATAGTTACTTAGATCATTTTGTGATTTTGGTAAAATATAGTTGCCAGGATGATTAGGGAACTTTGCTTGCCAATTTTGCAGATGAGCTAAAATATCTTGGGGATTTTTGAATTTTTTTTGTGAAATGTTGGCTAATTGAACCCAGCCATTCATATTTTCATCATCAGGTGACTCAGCAGCTAATACACTAACTTCTGGCTCAGACAGCGAAGATAGGGCCATCCACAGCGCAAGACGATTATTTGTTTTAGTTTGTTCATTGGGTAGAATATTTTCTAGTTTAATTCTTTCATGGACTGATTCTACAGGATGCTTAGTTATAAAATAAGCTGTTGCTAGCATTTCGTGAAATTGGATTTGATAGTAAGCAGGTATGGTAGAGATATTATTGATTTTAGCAAGTTTGCTAATGGCGGCATTAGGTTGCTCGCGAATTAAATCTATTTTAGCTAAGAGAAGTAATTTTTCCTTTGCTAAGTCCTCAGATAATGGATTGAATTGTGCTAAAATGTTAGCGCTTTGTTTCCATTGGCCTTCATAAATTAATTGCCCAGCAGCTAAGATTAATAGCGCTTGTTTTTCTGCCCCTTGTTGGTTTTTGGCGAGAGCTAAGTATGCATCTGCTGGCATGGTGTATGGGTTGTCAATTTGTGAGCCGCGTTGTCGATTGTCAGTTGCCATTTGTGAGCAGTTGCTAATTAGAGATATGCATAAAACAAGAGCAATTGTTCTTGAAAAGCGACTAAAAAGAAGCATATTTTGTACCATTATTTAAATATTATTAAGCAGAAGGATAAACCATGGCGGCAACTTCAGCAAGAACGACTGGCACACTATTTATTGTTGCGACTCCAATTGGGAATCGAGATGATATTAC
>MHBB01000025.1:0-26010 GCA_001803185.1 Legionellales bacterium RIFCSPHIGHO2_12_FULL_35_11 | reverse complement strand
CATCTTTTAACTTCTTTCGGCATAAAAAAGCCTCTGCAATCTATGCATGCCCACAATGAAAATGATAAGTCGATTGAAATAATCCAGCAGTTGCTTTTAGGGCGGTCATTTGCGCTGGTGAGTGATGCTGGCACTCCAATAATTAGCGACCCTGGTTTTCCTTTGGTTAATCTTGCTAAAAAAAATAATATTAATGTTGTGCCAATTCCTGGGGCATGTGCGTTTATTTCGGCATTATCAGCATCAGGAATTCCTTGTGATGAGCTTAGTTTTTTTGGATTTCTGCCAGCAAAGCACTCTGCAAGGTATGCAAAGCTAAGTAGTTTGAAAAATATTAATCATACCCTGATTTTTTATGAATCAACGCATAGAATTATGGATTTTATTAAAGATGCTAGTGATATATTTGGATCTACGTGTCAAATGGTGTTAGCTAAAGAGCTGACTAAGACTTATGAGAGAATAATCGCTGGAACTATTTTAGAAATAGAAAATTGGCTAAAAGCGGATGCTGGTCATATAAAAGGTGAATTTGTAGTAATCATTCCACCTAGGGAGATTTCTGAAGCGCCTAATAATATCAAGGAGGTATTGGAAGTTTTACTGGGGGAATTGCCTTTAAAACAGGCGGTTAAATTAGCTTGTGTTCTAACTAAGTCAGCAAAAAATGATGTATATCAATTGGCATTAAATATGCAGGGAAGAGTTTAAAATGAGAATTATTAAATACGTGTTTTTCTTAATAGTTTCTGGGGTTGGATTCAGCGCAGAGAATTTTGGAAATTTTATTTATTATGATTCGCAAGCTAGAGCAAAAGAAATTATTTACGAAAAAGAGGATGGTTTTGCTGTGGTTGAAGGTGATATTTTAGTTAAAAAATTATCACAAATAGATAAAATACCGCGAGCTGCTATTATTCGGCAAATTGGCGGTGAACGATGGGTAAATGGCGAAGTTCCATATAAATTTGGCGATCTATCCGAAGAAAATAAAAACGCCGTACTTAACGCCATGCATCTTTGGGAAACACAGACAGTAATTAAATTTATAGAAATTACCACTGAAAACGCACATAATTATCCTGATTATTTACTATTTGTATCTTTTAACGGAAAAAACAGCTCATCTTTTGTTGGGAAACAAGGCGGCGAGCAGATAGTTAAAATAGCCATTAGTTGTAAACCGTTTAGTGCTGCACATGAGATAGGTCATGCTATTGGTTTGTGGCATGAGCAGTCTAGGGCTGATAGAGACAAATATGTCACTATTTTATGGGATAATATTGATGAAGATTATAAGTTTAATTTTAATCAACATATTGGGGATGGTCAGGATTTGTTGGAATATGATTATGATTCATTAATGCACTATAGTGCTTATGCTTTTTCTAAAAATGGTCAGCAGACCATAACTCCTGTAAATAAAGATGTTAATATAGGTCAAAGGACGCATCTTAGTGACAAAGATATTGCGGCCATTATGGTTATGTATGCAAGGAGTCTAATGTAAGATAGAGATATAATCCGCCACATTTTGCATATCTTCAATGCTCATATGTTGGCTTATGTCTTGCATTATGGAGTTAATATCATTTGTTCTACTTTTATCTTTAAACAAGTTTAATTGTTTGATTGTATACTTAGGATTTTGTCCAGATAATAAAGGAAATCCGGCTGGGCCATTTCCTTTGCCATCTGGTCCATGGCAAGCAATGCATGCGGTTATATGTTTTTGTAAATCTCCTCGGCGGTAAATTTCCTCTCCACGAGCTGTTTTTTCTTTAACTTTTTCAGAAATTTTAAGACCTTTAGATGCATAAAAAACTGCCAAATCATCGATATCAGTATCAGATAAATTAGCAACCATGGCAGTCATAGTCGGCTCTTGCCTCGTTTTTCCATTTTTAAAATCAGTTAGTTCTTTTATTATATATTTGGCATGTTGGCTAGCTAAGTTTGGCCATTCTTGATTGATGCTAATGCCGTCATTGCCGTGACAAGCGCTGCAAATTATCGCTTTTGCTTCCCCTTTTGCTGAATCTCCCTCTGATAACACATATCCAGAATATATAGATAATGTTAATAAGCATGTTAGTAAATTTAATTTCATGAGGGTTAGTACTTGCACTAAAATGGATTCAAGGATACCATTTCATAGCCTTTATGAAAACATTATTTTAAAAACATGTTAGTCAATCCTTATACTAAAGCAATATTTATGAAAAGTGCGGCCAAAGTCTCTCAATTGACTGAAGATATTGGTGCGGAAGTTGCGTTTGCTGGACGCTCAAATGCTGGAAAGTCTAGTGCTTTAAATTGCTTAACTAATAATAAAAACCTTGCTAGAACTAGTAAAACTCCAGGCCGTACACAACTTATTAATTTATTTTCTATAAATGATGAAACGCATCGATTAGTTGATTTGCCAGGTTATGGATATGCAAAAGTCGCTTTGCAAGTGAAGTTAGATTGGCAAAAGAATTTAGCGAATTATTTAGAGGTTAGAAAAAGCCTTAAAGGACTGGTTGTGGTAATGGATATTCGTCATCCATTAAAAGATTTAGATCAAATGATGATAGATTGGGCTTTAAATCGGGAGTTGCCTGTTCATATTTTGTTAACAAAATCTGATAAAGTCAGTAATTCCGAAGTAAATAGAACTTTACAAGGTGTATATAAGCATTATGAACTCGTCCCAGACAACCTTCTTTCTTTACAAGTATTTTCATCAACTAAGAAAAAAGGGATTGAGGAGCTCATTATTATATTGAATAAATGGTTAAATCAATAGACTTCTTCGAGACTCGCTGCAGTAGAGTGAAGTACGAGGAGATGGGGCGCGTAGAACCGCAGTGTACACGTCAGTACATGAGGATTCGAGCACTGAATCGACGAAGCAATTCACCTCTGCAGTAGAGTTTCGAAAGAAGTCTAATGACCTAGCCGATGATTCTGAGTTTGTTGGATATGATTTTGATTTTGAATTGCTTCATCTACTATTTCTTGCGCCTGCTGTCTAATTTTAGAAGGTAAATTTGGGAAATTTGAAATTATTTCTAGGCAAGCATCACTAAGTTCTACTGCTGCATGTGCCGTCTCTGCTAAGTTTTTCTCAATTTCCGACATAAAAATCCCCTTTAACCAAACATTTCTAGTTGAATTACCTTTTTCACAAATGCATTTACTTCTGCATTGAAAGAGTTTTGTAGTTCAAAAAAACCTATAAAATCATCTTGGTGGTTTTTAGCTATAGTTGAGTTTTTAGATAAGAACTCAACTTTAAGTAAGCTTGATTTTATATCTTCAATTCCATGACATAGATTTTTAGCGGGCATTGACTCAATTTGCAAATATGATTTTTTTAAATTTTTTAAGGCCTCCGTTTTATTTTGTAATTTATCTATGAATTTAACCATGTTATGTGCGCATGCTCTTAATGAATCAGCGCATTTTTCTAATTGGTGGTAATAAATTGACTCATCATCGTGAAATAATCCACCATACTGATCTGATATCTTCTGAGCCATAGTTTCACCTCTTATTCTTATGTACAGCTTTAGATACTTCAACCTAGAAAAAGCAGTTGAGCTCTACTACGAATGCCTACCGCACTGAATTTTAAAGACATGTTTTAAAATGCGTCTTTGCGAGCGATAGTGAAGCAATCTAGAGCCCTTAGACGTCACTAGATTGCTTCACTTTGTTCGCAAAGACGACAATTTTGAGTGCTTTTTGAAAAAGTCATAAAGTCCAGTTCATAATTTTTTATTATTCTTGCTTTAAGACTAGTACTATGTAAACATATTTTCAAATTTTCAGGTATATATACTGCGCGCGGTCACAATCTGAAGTTTTTGACTTGCTATTTTCGCGCCATCTTGCCGTTTAAATCTTGACAATAGTCCAGCTATTGCGCTGCGATTTAAACGGCAAACTGACACAAAAATAACGTCGTCAAAAAAAACTTCAGATTGTGACCGCGCGCAGTATACCTCGAAATATTAGTCATTCTCGCTACGAGATCAACTGCTTTTTTTAGAATTATTTATGTTTTTGGAGAAATTAGGATGGAAGATGTAATGCAAAATAAATTTTCGATAACTAGTAGTGATTTTGAAACTGGAGGAACAATTCCAGTTAAATATAGTTATAAAGCTGAAAATATATCTCCGGATGTAAAATGGTCTGGAGCTCCTAAAGGAACTAAATCTTTTGCTTTAATTATGATAGATTACGACGCTGAGCCAGTTGTTGGCTTTCCCTTTGTGCATTGGATTGTTTATGATATTTCTGCAGAAGTTTTACATTTGGTTCCAGGAGTAAAAGGTTTTAAATTTGGAATGAGCAATTATGACACAGATGGATATGCCGGGATGAATCCACCAGCCGGACAGAATCATGCTTATTATTTTCATTTGTATGCATTAGATATTGAAAAATTAGAAATAGAAGATAAGCCTTCAGAAGATGATTTGTCACGAGCAATGGATGGACATATTCTTGCTAAAACAAGCATGTATGGTAACTTTGAGCAGTAGGCATTCGTAGTAGAGCTCAACTGCTTTTTCTAGGATTAACTATCAAGCAAAATCAGAAATTTAAGTCAGCGAATTCATGCAGGCTGAAATTAGCGCACTAGGAAATAATCCTAAATACAGTAATGCAAGGCAATTTAAAGAAAATATAGCGGTAGCGAACTTGGGAATTTCAACTGGTTCGCTAGCAGAAATTTTTTCAAAATACATTACTTTAATAATTCGTATATAATAAAAAGCACCAATTACAGCAAATGCAAGACCAAGTACAGCTACCCAAGTCATATGAACATCAATTAAGGCTTTTAATACTAATAATTTTGCAAAGAAACCAACAGTAGGTGGTACGCCAGCCATTGAGAAGAGGATGATCATCATCATTGCAGCAAGCCATGGGCTACGTTTATTCAATCCCTTTAAATCTTCAATATTTTCAATTTCTACGCCAGAACGAGACAATAGCACTAATAAACCAAATGCACCAACTGACATAATAGAGTAAATAATTACGTAATATAGAGCAGATGCATATCCATTCCCATTAGCTGCTAATATTCCAAATAATGCATATCCCATATGCGAAATTGTTGAGTAGGCAAACATTCTTTTAATATTAGTTTGGGCAATAGCTAGTAAATTACCGGTCATGGTAGATAATAGAGCCATTACTAGAATAATTTGTTGCCATTGAATAGTCATAGGAACAAGACCAATTGTCAGGAGGCGTAATGTCATACCAATAGCCGCTATTTTAGGGGCAGCACTTAAAAATAAGGTAACTGCAGTTGGAGCGCCGTCATAAACATCAGGTGCCCACATATGGAATGGAACAGCAGCTAATTTAAATCCAACACCAGCTAAAACAAATACCATAGCAAATGCTAGTAAATTTGTATGCTCACTGCCATGCAAGCTGATTGATTGGGCTAGTTCTTGAAGATTTAAAGTGCCAGTCGCACCATATAGTAAAGACATCCCGTAAAGTAGCATGCCAGAAGCAATTGAACCTATTACAAAGTATTTCATAGCCGCTTCAGCCGCATTACCGCTGGTTCTACGCATGGCGGTCATGGCGTATAGTGGCAGAGATAATAGTTCTACACCAAGATAAATGGTCAATAAAGAATTGGCAGAAACCAAAATCATCATTCCAAGAGTAGACATCATTCCAAGAATATAGAAATCACCAGCAGGCATATTTCTATCATCAAGGTAGAGTTTCGAATAAATAAAGCTTAGCAATACAGTTATGTAGATGAATAACTTCATCATTTGGGCCGCATCATCACTAATGAATAGGCCATTAAATACAACTTTGCCAAATAGACCGATAGAGAAATAGCTAATAATAGCAGCGACAATTAGGCCTAGGCATGAAATATTTAGCGCTATTGATTTGCATTTAGATTTAAGAAATAAATCTCCAAGTATGGCAATGCAAGCTGTTGTTAGAATAACAATTTCTGGTAGAGCATAATTTAATGTGTCGATTATTTCGGTCATGGTTATTTAACCCTTTGTTTTATATGCAAGTTCAATTGTGTGATTTACAGTTTGATGAACATAGGACAGTAATGGTTTTGGATATACGCCTATGCCTATAATAAATATAGCTAGAAGTACAAATGCACTTATTTCAAATTTAGATAAATCTTTAACTTCTTCTATTTTTTTGTTGGTAACAACGCCAAATACCACTCTTTTATACATCCATAAAGTATAAGCAGCGCCTAAGATTAAAGTTAAGGCTGCCCAAAATGCTATCCAGAAACCAACTTTCATACTTGCTAGAATAACCATAAATTCACCAACGAAACCAGATGTTCCTGGTAGTCCAGCGTTTGCCATTCCAAATAGCATAAAAAAAGTTGCAAAAATAGGCATGGTATTAACAATTCCGCCAAAATCAGCAATGTTTCTAGTGTGTAAGCGATCGTAGATATAGCCAACTCCAGCAAACATGCCGCTAGAGATAAATGCATGGGATATCATCACAATAATAGCACCTTCTAAGAGCAATGCAGCTGTTTGCGGGCTTGATTTTCCAGCAACTGCATAAATTGCAAAGCATCCTAATGTCACAAATCCCATATGCGAAATAGAGGAATAAGCTATAAGCTTTTTCATATCTTTTTGTACTATAGCTATTAAACCTACATAAACTATAGCTATAAGTGAAAGTACAACCATTATCATCGCGTACTTGTTACATGCATCAGGAACTATCGGTAGCGCAAATCTAATAAATCCATATGCACCAAGTTTTAATAGGATAGCAGCAAGCACAACAGATCCCCCGGCTGGGGCTTCGGTATGGGCGTCTGGTAACCAAGTGTGTACAGGAAACATAGGGATCTTTATTGCAAAACCTAAGAAGAAAGAAATAAAAATAAGAGTTTGTACTGGAAGACTCAAGTTTAAAGTATAGAAAGTTTCTATATTGAAGCTACCTGCTTGGTATCCTAAATATAAGAATGATGCAAGCATTAAAACTGATCCTAGAAAAGTATATAGGAAAAATTTGATTGCCGCATAAACACGGTTATCAGATCCCCATATTCCAATAATTAAGTACATAGGGATGAGAGTTGCTTCCCAGAAAATATAAAAGACAATTGCATCCATGGCTGCAAACACACCAACCAATAGTCCTTGCATAATTAAAAACGCAGCTAAATACTGGGCAACTCGTTTTTTGATGCTATCCCACGTTGCCAAAATAACAACTAAGTTAGTAAATATAGAAAGTACTATTAAAAGTAAGGATAAACCATCAATTCCTAATGTGTAACTTATGCCGAATGATTTCATCCAAGGTATATCTTCAATATACTGCATAGTATAAGTATTTGTATCAAAATCCTTAAATAACAAGCAACTTAGAGCTATGGTTAAAAAGACGGTGCCCAGCGCCATATAACGCAATTTATTTGCATTGTTATTGTTATCTAAGAATAAAATCAAACCAGCGCCAAGAATTGGCAACCAAATTAAGATATTAAGCAAATGCCCCATAACCAACACCCTTTAGGTACTACTTTTTAAAATGAGATTAGTTTTATAAAGTAGAAGTTAATATAAGAACCAAAGTAAAAAACCAAATAATCCAAGCATCATAACAGTTACGTACCTGTATAAATAACCATTTTGCATGGTTCTAGTTGTTTTAGCTAGCCAGCCTATGGTTTTAGCAGTTCCATTAACTGCGGCACCATCTATTAATTTTTGATCAGCAATAGTATAAAATATTCTACCTATGCCCTTCGTACCGTTCATAAATACATGCTCATTGAACCAATCAAAACCGTATTTTTTAACAAGTATGTTGTATAAAATAGATAGCCTCTTAGACAGTAACTCTGGAAGCTTCGGTAAGGCAATGTAGCATACCCATGCAACTAGAATACCAGAAATCGTCAACCAAAATACTATGGAAGTAGGTGCATGTAACATTGACTCAAAAGAAGAAGTAATTTCTTTGCCAAGCTCAAGAAGAACATTATGTTCTGGCAAGACAAACAGAGAGTCTGCTAATAAATTTGGTTTATCAAATAGCATAGGCATATATAGGATATAACCAATAATGATAGATGGCACAGCAAGGATAACTAATGGTAACCAAACAACCCATGGAGATTCTTTGACATGAGAAAAAGTCTTATCATTCATTTTTGGTTTGCCGTGAAAGGTCATGAATACAGCTCTAAATGAATACATGGCGGTAACCATTGCTCCAATTACAACACAAAAATATGCGTATTGAGCCCCAGGTATGCTTGAAAAGCTTACAGCTTCGATAATCGTATCTTTAGAGTAAAATCCAGCAAATGGAGGAATTGCACAAAGAGCTAAACTACCAATTAAGAAAGTTATATAAGTTATAGGCATTTTTTTCCAAAGACCGCCCATTTTTCGCATATCTTGCTCATGATGCAAGCCTATTATTACAGAGCCAGCACCTAAAAATAATAGCGCTTTAAAGCAGGCATGTGTTAACAAATGGAATATTCCAGCGCTGTAAGCCGAAGCACCCATTGCAACCATCATATAACCAAGTTGAGATAGTGTGGAATACGCAACAACTCGTTTAATATCATTCATTACTAGGCCAAGAATTCCTGTAAATAGTGCACCAGTCGCACCAATTACTAATACAAAACTAAGAGCGGTTGTTGATAACTCAATTAGAGGGGAAATTCGTGCCATCATAAATACACCAGCTGTTACCATGGTGGCTGCATGTATTAGTGCTGAAATTGGGGTTGGGCCTTCCATTGATTCAGGCAGCCATACGTGCAGAGGGACCTGAGCAGATTTACCCATAGCTCCAACAAATAGTAATAAGCAAGTTACAGTAATAACTGACCACTGATAACCAGCGAAGATGCTAATAGTTTCACTGGAAATAGTACCAGCTTTAGAAAAAACATCTGCGTAATCTATACTTCCGAAATAAGTTAGAATTAACCCAATACCTAAGATGAAGCCAAAATCACCAACTCTATTAACCAAAAAGGCTTTTAAACTACCTTGGTTGGCTGATTCTTTGTGGTACCAAAATCCAATCAATAGGTATGATACTAGGCCAACACCTTCCCACCCAAAAAATAGTTGTAGAAAGTTATTAGCGGTTACTAACATTAGCATCATAAAGGTGAATAATGATATATAACTAAAAAATCTCTGATAACCAGCATCATCTGCCATGTAACCAATACTATAAATGTGGACTAAAAATGATACAAATGTGACAATAAGTAACATGGTAATGGTTAATGAGTCAATTAGAAACCCGATATGAAATGAAAATGGAAATATGTCTTCACCAGTTACCCAAGTGTATAAATTAAAATATAAAGGCAGGCTGTGCGTTGAGTGGTAGGTGATAGCTATATAAATTGCTAAAGCCAGAGAAACTCCTACGCCAGCAATCGTAACAAATTGTGCACCTTTTCGTCCTATTTGATTACGAAAAAAACCAGATATTGTTGCCCCAAATAATGGTGCAAAAACAATAATCATACAACATTGTAAAATACTCACGTTGCTACCCTTTTAAATGATTCATTAGATTAACGTTAATATTGCCTCGATTCCTATAAAGCAACATTACTATAGCCAAACCAATAGCCGCTTCAGCAGCAGCAACTGTTAAGATAAAAAATACAAAAACCTCGCCAGCGCTTTGTCCGTAGTAGTGAGAGAATGCTATAAAGTTGGTATTAACACCAAGGAGCATTAGTTCAATGCAAATTAGTAGCAAAATAACATTTCGTCTATTGATAACTATACCAATAAGTCCAAAACCAAATAAAATTGCTGACAACATCAAATAATGCATAACCGGTATCATTCGGTGGTCCTTAATAAAGTATTATTGTCAAAAATTATATGTGATAGACAATAATTATACGGATTAACAATAAGCCTATATCTGGGGACGTTTAAGGGCTCTAGATTGCTTCACTATCGCTCGCAAAGACGCATTTTAGAACATGTCTTTAAACCTAGAAAAAGCAGTTGAGCTCTACTACGAATGCCTACTGCACTGAATTTTAAAGATTTTTTCATGTTTTTTTAACTCACCATAGTGGTGACTATGCCTTCGTCAAAAAAACATGAAAAAATCTTTAAAATTCAGCACATTAGTCATTCTCGCTACGATCTCAACTGCTTTTTCTAGGTTAAAAAGTCATAAAGTCAAGTATATCTAAGCTAACGCGTCTCGAAGATTAACATGATTGGAGATATTGGGCAAGCTTCTAATTATCTTGTTACTGATAAAGATACACATATTGCATTTCGAAACTATTTCTCTGCAGGCATCTGCACAAGCTTAATTCTTTCATTTCTTTCAGTCATGATTTGCTTAGTAACATTTTGCCTCTTTGAGCGGATTGGTGCTCTATGAGCTAATGTTATAGCTGCTATAATAGCTGTTAATAGGATAACTGCTGCTAATTCAAAAGCTAGAAAATAATCTGTGTAAAGTACCATTCCTAATGCTTCAGTATTGGAAATTTTTCTAGTAGATGCTTTATCATCAAGTATAACGATATTAGAAGAATTATTTTTCGTAGTTTCAACAGATGAAGTTAAGAGGTTTTTAGGTAATGCCCCGAATAGCAGGGATACTAATATAGCAACAAAAACAAGGCCAATAGGAAGTTTTTTAATTATATCCTTTTTAGCTGATTCTATATCAATATTTAGCATCATGACCACAAATAGAAATAAGGTCATAACTGCACCAACATAAACTAAAACTAAAATAAGTGCTAGAAACTCTGCATAGACTAATATCCATAAAACTGAGCTAGAAATAAAGGCCAGGACTAAAAAAAGCACGCAACGTACAGGGTTATTTTGTGTAATAACCATTAATGCTGAAAAAATAGTTAATCCAGCAAATATATAAAAAATTACTTGTTGTAATACATTGTGCATAAACTACCCTTAGTTATTCTGTCTTAATTTTTTACAAGTATTGCAGCTTAGCGTCAGCTGCGCGATCTTGTGCTAATTTTGTTTCCATTAAGTCGCCTATGGCGAGCAGTTTTTCTTTAGTTAAAATATTTTGTCCTCGTTCACTGATATGATAATGGTGGATCGGCGTAACTACTATTGAGTCCACAGGACAAGATTCTTCACACAATCCGCAGTTAATACATTTAAATGCATCTATATCATATCTAGTTGTTCTTCTAGAACCATCTTCTCTTGGTTCAGATTCTATAGTTATAGCTAGTGCAGGACAAACTGCTTCGCATAGTTTGCAGGCGATACATCTCTCTTCACCATTTGGATAGCGTCTAAGAGCCAGCATTCCTCTAAATCTTGGAGATAAGGGAGTTTTTTCTTCAGGAAACTGGACCGTTGTTTTCTTTTTGAAAAAATATTTAAGTGTTACTGCTAGGCCTTGCAATAACTCCCACAATATAAAACTGCGTATGTAATGTTTTATATATTTATATGTTTTATTCATTGATTTACTCATACTAGTTAAACCATGGTTTTAATTTTTCCAATACCATTGCCGCTGTAACAACAATCCAGACAATAGTAACCGGGATTAGCACCTTCCAGCCAAGACGCATTAATTGATCGTAACGATATCTAGGAAACGTGGCTCTTATCCATAAATAAACGAATAAGAAAAATCCTGTTTTTATGGCAAGCCAGACAAAATTCGGTACAAAAAAGAAAATGTCATTTAAAACAGGAATACCTTGAAAAGGTGATAACCAACCGCCTAAAAATAAAATTGATAAAAGAACTGAAATTAATATCATACTTGCGTATTCTGCCATGAAGAATAAAGCGAATCCAATGGATGAGTATTCAACATGAAATCCAGCTACAATTTCTGATTCCCCTTCTGCTAAATCGAATGGAGCACGATTTGTTTCCGCGATTCCGGCAATCCAAAATACCATAAATAATGGTAGTAAAGGGATAAATAACCAGTGGGAGATGCCGCCATTTTGGGCAGCTACAATATCAGATAGATTCATGCTTCCTGCTGCAAGCAAGACGCCAACAAGTGAAAATCCCATAGCTATTTCGTATGAAACTGTTTGTGCTGCGCTTCGTAGAGCCCCTAACATAGCATATTTAGAGTTGGACGCCCAGCCAGCAATTAATACTCCATACACACTTAATGAGCTTGCAGCAAAAATAAATAAAATGCCGGCATTTATATCTGATAATACTAAGCCATCGTTAAATGGTATTACTGCCCAGCCTGACAAAGAAGCTGCTAGTGCAAATAGCGGTGCTGCTATAAATAAAAATTTATTAGATGCATTCGGGATAATAATTTCTTTATGAATTAGTTTTATCAAGTCGGCAAACGGTTGTAGGAGTCCTCTAAAGCCAACTCTATTTGGACCGATACGTGTTTGAATATAACCTATTACTTTTCTTTCAGCATATGTTAGATATGCAACACATAGAAGTAATGGAAGTACAATAATTAATATTTTAATTATGATCCAAAGTAATATGCCGGTATTTTGTAGCATGGTTTTTACCTATTTAATTGTTATTGGAGCAAACGCATGGCCAAGATCAATAGTTTCTGGCATGGCATTTAATACCCAGACTGTATCTGGAGCAATCCGCTCATCCATAATTAGAGGTAATGTTATCTCAATATCTCCTTGAGATACAGTCGCATTTTCTCCTAATTTAAGTTTTTGTGCAGTTTTAGGATGAATTTTAATTACAGATTTATCTGCAGATCCAGCTGCATGTAATTCTGGAGCGTGCCGTAAAATAGAATCGATTCCGTATATAGGCCACTCGCCAGTTCTGACAATAGTATTTTTGGCAGCAGGTAATGATTCAGGATAAATAAAATTGCCTTTTAGCTCACTCATCATAGAAACAGCTGAATTTATTTCATCAAGAATCTCCGCGGAAGATGTATAATTGAAGCCATTACATTTCATAGTATTACCTAATACCCTTAGAACTTTCCAAGCAGGTCGCGCTGAGGCAAATGGTTTAATAGCCCCAGTAGTAGTTTGGAATGTACCGTCAATATTAACGTAAGTGCCTGATGTTTCTGCGTATGGTGCGATAGGTAATATAACATTTGAATATTCCTTCAAACCATCGGTTACAAATGCTGATAAAGCTACTATAAATTCAGCACCAAGCATAGATTGTCTTGCTGCTTTTGGATTGGCAAAATCGTATCCAGCTTCAACTCCTAATAGGAGATAGCCTTTTAGTTTATTAGAAATGGCAGAAACTACATCTAGTCCTGGTTCTCTTAAACTCTTTCCAAAAGCTTCACGGTGAGGAATTATGCCAGAAATACTAGCGCCGAAAGCATTTGCCCCAACGGTAAATCTAATAATTTTTGCTCCTGAATACTGAGCGATAAGATTAGTTAGAGTTCTTAAAATTGCAGCATGCGGATGATTCTCAAAAATAGCACCAGTTAAAATAACTGAGTTATGGTTAGATAAAGATTTAGCAATATTTTTTGCTGCGGTTTCTGGTACTAAACCTACAGTTAATCTTAACACTTCAGCAGGTAAGTTCTTTTCTGTGCTAACAACTTCAGCCAAAACTGACGCAAGCTGAAATACTAATTCATCAGGAGAAGCTGTAATCTCATTTGTTACGGTAAATTTATATTTATATTTAACTGGATTAATAGCTGATACTTTTGCGCCATTTAGAAAAGCTTTCCTAACTCTTACGCTAGCCAAAGGTACTTCTCTGTCAACATTGCAGCCAATTATGAATATTTGTTCTTGTTTTTCAATATCTGCAAAAAATAGGCTATTTTTCTCTAATACCGGGCGTAAGTTTTGATCACTAAAGTCAGTTTGTTGAAGTCTGTAGTCTAGGTTATTGACGCCAAAACTGCGCATTAGTTTTTGTAAAAGAAACATTTCTTCTATAGTTGCAGAAGGTGAAGAAAATGCTGCAAATTGTTCTGGCCCAGAATTTTTTAAAATTTTTCCAATACCAGCTGCTGCGAAATCCAAGGCTTCTTGCCATTCAACTTCATGCCAAAGGCCATTACGTTTTATCATAGGGTTCGTTGCGCGATGTTGGCTATGTAACCCTAAATAGCTAAATCTATCTCTATCTGAAAGCCATGTTTCATTAATTTGCTCTTCTTCTTTAGGAACTACTCTTAATAATTTATCGCGCCTGGTATGTAAATATACATTTGACCCCAAGCAATCATGTGGTGCTATGCTTGGAGATTGAGTCATCTCCCATGCTCTAGCTGAAAATCTATATGGCTTAGATGTTAACGCGCCAACTGGACATAGATCAATAATATTTCCAGATACTTCTGATTGCATGCTATGTTGGATATAAGTACTAATTTGTATATCTTCACCTCTACCTATACCACCAAGTTCTGGAAGTCCTACTATTTCATCACCAAAGCGAACGCAGCGTGTACATTTTATACAGCGAGTCATTTCAGTTGCAATTAATGAGCCTAAGTTGTCATCTGCTACTGATAATTTGCCTTCAGTATAGTTGGATTTATCTTTACCAAATCCCATGGATATATCTTGTAACTCGCATTCACCACCTTGATCGCAAATAGGACAATCCAATGGGTGATTGATAAGCAAAAACTCCATAACAGCTTCTTGAGATTTAACAGCGGCTTCTGATTTAGTGAAAATTTTCATTCCATTATTAATTGGAGTCGCACAAGCCGGCACAGTTTTTCTGCCGCCTTCAACTTCCACGAGACACATTCTGCAGTTTGCTGCTACGGATAATTTTTTATGGTAACAAAATCTAGGAATATAAATTCCCTCATCATCTGCTACTTCGATTATCATTTTCCCGTTTTCTACTTCAATAGTTTTGCCATCGATTTCAATGGTTGCCATTGTTAACCTTCTCTATAATTTATTCATTTCAAAAGACTAATTCTTTTTATAAGATAAAAGTTATTATTGAATAATAACTAAATTAGCCAGCGTTCTTTTTAATAAAAGCCTCGAACTCATGCCGAAAGTTTTTAACAAAACTTTGTACTGGCCACGCGGCTGCTTCACCAAGCGCACATATAGTTCGCCCTTCGATTCCATCGGCAACTCGTACAAGTTTATCTATATCATCTTTTTCACCGTGCCCTGATTTAATCTTATGGAGTAATCGTACTAACCATCCGGTGCCTTCACGGCAAGGCGTACATTGACCACAAGATTCATCCATATAAAATTCCGATAGTCTGTATAATACATCCACCATGCAGGTGGTTTCATCCATAATAATTACCGCGCCTGATCCAAGACCAGACCCAGCTTTTTGGATACTATCAAAATCCATATCTAAGCCCATCATAACCTCACCCTTTAAGACAGGCATAGAAGAACCACCAGGTATTACTGCTTTTAGTTTACGGCCATCTTTTATGCCGCCGGCAAGTTCTAATAATGTTTTGAATGGTGTTCCAAGAGGAATTTCATAATTTCCAGGTTTATTTACATGGCCACTAACACTAAAACATTTACTACCACCATTATTGGGTTTGCCTAAATCTAAAAACCACTGTCCACCTTTCTCCATAATCACAGGTACTGATGCGTATGTTTCTGTATTGTTGATTGTTGTAGGTTTGCCATATAAGCCAAAATTAGCTGGAAATGGCGGCTTGAATCGTGGTTGGCCTTTTTTCCCTTCTAGGGAATTTAGCAAAGCTGTTTCTTCACCACAAATGTAAGCCCCTGCACCAAGATGATTGTGTAGGTCAAAATCAAAATTTGAACCCAAGATGTTTTTACCTAATAGGCCAGCTGCATATGCTTCTTTAAGTGCTTGCTCAATTCTTTCATAAGGCTCCCAAAACTCACCTCTGATGTAGTTGTAACCAACAGTTGCTCCCATTGTATATCCAGCAATTGCTAGACCTTCGATGAGTTGATGAGGGTTATTGCGAAGAATATCTCTATCTTTACATGTTCCTGGTTCGCCTTCATCAGAATTACACACAACATACTTTTGGCCAGGTGTATTTCTATTTATAAAACTCCATTTGAGGCCTGTTGGGAAACCAGCACCACCACGACCACGAAGAGCTGATAGTTTAAGTTCATCAATTATTTTTTGCGGAGGAGTTTGTTCCTTTAAAATACGACGCCAAGAGCTATATCCACCTACACTTTCATATGCAGATAAGCTCCATGGTTCTTTCATATGCATTGTTCGAAAACAAACTTGATTTAGCTCAACCATTCATTAGACCTCTGTATTTTTCCCTACTTTCTTCTCTTAAAAAGCAAGTAGATGAATTGGGCAAATTATTTAAAACCCAGAATTTAATTTATTCACCTTAAAAGATGAATTATACTGCGCGCGGTCACAATCTGAAGTTTTTGACTTGCTATTTTCGCGCCATTTTGCCGTTTAAATCTTGACAATAGTCCAGCTATTGCGCTGCGATTTAAACGGCAAACTGACACAAAAATAACGTCGTCAAAAAAAACTTCAGATTGTGACCGCGCGCAGTATAGCTTACTTATAATTCTCTAAAATTTCATCTATTTTTTTGTTCTCAAGATTTTCATGATAATCTTTATTGATTTGCATCATTGGAGCATTTACACAGGCCCCTAAACATTCTATTTGCCTTAGCGTGAATTTATTATCTTTTGTTGTTTCACCAAGTGTGATGTTTAGCTTTTTCTCCAAGTGGTTGACTATCTCCGCACTCCCTCGTAATTTGCAAGAAATATTTGTGCAGACGTTTATTAAATTACGACCAATTGGTTTTGATTCATACATAGAATAAAAGCTAGCTACCTCAAATACTGCTATTGGAGGCATTTCTAGATAGTTGGCTAAGTCAGTCATAAGCTCAGATGTTAGGTAACCATGTTCTTCTTGAATTACCATTAAACCCCTCATAACTGCGGATTGTCGCTCTGATTTCGGATATTTTGCAATCCAGGTATCAATTTCTTTTAAGCCTGTGTCACTTACAAATTGTGTTTTCATTTGTGTTGCCTTATCTGACATAAGTCATAACCCTTTTATCTATCAACTTCTCCAAAGACAATATCTTGGCTCGCCAAGATCGCTACCGCATCGGCTAGCATATGTCCTCTAACCATTTCATCAAAACTGGATAAATGTGCGAATCCAGGTGCGCGAATTTTCATTCGATAAGGTTTATTTGCACCATCAGATACTAAATAGATACCAAATTCACCTTTTGGTGCCTCAACTGGACTATAAACTTCCCCTTCAGGTAAGCAAAATCCTTCAGAAAATAATTTGAAGTGATGAATTAATGCTTCCATATCATGTTTCATCTTAAGTCTTGAAGGAGGAGTGATTTTGTGTGAGTCCAGTTTAATTGGCCCTTGGTTTTTTCTAAGCCATTCAATACATTGTCTAATAATAAGGTTAGATTGTCTTAACTCTTCTACGCGAACAAGGTATCTATCGTAACAGTCACCAGTTTTACCTACAGGGATAGCAAAATCAACTTTATCATAAGCAGCATAAGGGTTCTTTTTGCGAACGTCCCATTCAATGCCGGAACCACGAAGCATTGGACCGGAAAATCCCCATTGTAATGCTTGTTCTGGAGAAACAACGCCAATATCAACAGTTCGTTGTTTCCAAATACGATTATCAGTAAGTAAAGTTTCGTATTCATCAACACATTTAGGAAATCTTTCGGTAAAATCCCAGATAAAATCTAATAAACTACCTTGGCGATTCGCGTTCATTTTTTCGACTTCACGCTCATTATGCCATTTAGAATCGGTATATTTGGGCATTGAGTCAGGTAAGTCTCTAGCTACACCACCGGGTCTATAATAAGTAGCATGCATTCTAGCACCAGATACAGCCTCATAGCAGTCAAATAGATCTTCTCGTTCCCGGAAACAGTATAAAAATACGGTCATTGCGCCTATATCAAGAGCAACAGCGCCTAACCAGAGCAGATGATTAAGAATTCTAGTTATTTCATCAAACATGGTTCGAATATACTGTGCTCGGATGGGAGCCTCGACACCAAGCATTTTTTCAATAGCGCGGACATAAGCATGTTCGTTACACATCATGGAAACGTAATCAAGCCTATCCATGTAACCGATATTTTGGATATATGGTTTTGTTTCGACCAATTTTTCTGTTGCTCTATGTAATAATCCAATATGCGGATCGGCTCTAACAATTGTTTCGCCCTCAAGTTCTAAAACTAGACGCAATACCCCGTGCGCAGCAGGATGTTGTGGGCCAAAATTTAGAGTATAATTTTGTAAATCTATGCTCACTTAGACTTTCCTTCTAGGTCGTGGTTACGATTATCGCAACGAATCACTTTAGGTTCTAATATTCTTGGTTCTATATCTACTGGTTCGTAAATTACTTTTTGTAAATTTGCATCGTAGCGCATCTCAACATGCCCACTTAATGGGAAATCTTTACGAAAAGGATGACCAATAAAACCATAGTCTGTTAAAATACGTCGTAAGTCTGGGTGGCCGGTGAATAAAATACCATATAAGTCATATGCCTCTCTTTCAAACCAATTGGCCGATTTCCATATGTCATGAGCAGAATGGACAATATTCTTTCCGTCACTACAAAAAACTTTTACTCGAATGCGTAGATTTTTTACTGTGGATAAAAGGTGATATACAACAGCAAATCGCTTTTTATTATCTGTTAATTCAGGAAATGATTTTTCAACCGCTCTAGAAAAACCTGTTTCTGTGGCAACATTTGTTTCCCAGTCGGCTGCTCCAAAATAAAGGTAATCGACCACACATAAGTCCATTAATTGATCAAATCTGTATTTGTTGCTTCGCTTTAATTCTTTAAGAAATGAATGGATAGACTCTAAGTTACAAGTTACTGTTAGTTCGCCAAAAGCCTCTTCTACGCTTAATAGTTCAAACTGTGACTCAGAGTTGAGTGATTCGATTAGTTCTTTATATTTCGTCATCTTTGAATATACCTATTTTCGAGCCTTATTTTTTAGATAAACACTTTGTGGTTCGATAATGTTTTTATTTCTAATTTTGTTTTGGAGCTGAATAATTCCATACAGGAGTGCCTCGGCAGTTGGCGGGCAACCTGGAACGTAAATATCCACAGGAACAATTCGGTCGCAACCCCGCACCACTGAGTAAGAGTAATGATAATAGCCACCACCATTTGCACATGAACCCATAGAAATTACCCATCTTGGTTCGGCCATTTGGTCGTAAACCTTGCGAAGAGCAGGAGCCATCTTGTTGCAAAGTGTACCTGCTACTATCATAACATCTGATTGTCTCGGACTTGGTCTAAAAATAACACCAAATCTATCTAAGTCATATCTGGCAGCACCAACATGCATCATTTCTACAGCACAACATGCAAGCCCAAAAGTCATCGGCCACATTGATCCACTGTGAGCCCAATTAAATATTCTATCAACAGAAGTAGTTAAGAAGCCTTGTGTTTTTAACTGCCCGAGCGGTTTTTCTATTCCCATTCCAAAGCACCTCGTTTCCACTCATAAATAAAACCAATTACTAATAATCCTAAAAAAATCATCATGGACGAAAAGCCTAACCATCCCAATCTCCTAAGGGCTAAGGCCCAAGGAAAGAAAAAAGCAGTTTCTAAATCAAAAATTATAAATAGGATGGCAACCAAATAAAAACGCACATCAAATGGAATATGAGCATTTTCAAATGCCGGGAAACCGCACTCGTAAGGAGAGTTTTTTGCCGAATTTGGAAGTTTTGGTGATAGTAATCTACCAATGCCATTAATGGCGATTCCGAGTCCAAATCCAACTAATACAAATATAAGAATAGGAAGGTATTGTGACAGCATTATTTCACCCATGGTTATAGCAATGAATATGATACCCGATATATTTGATTACGAAAAGTCTCAATGGTAAGATTTTTTTAATCCTATATTTTTAGAGCTATTTTGTATAATCCTAGAAAAAGCAGTTGAGCTCTACTACGCATGCCTACTGTTTTTTCTAGGATAATTTAAATTACGAAGCTGGGCGCACAGTGTATATTTTGCGTTTTTTATGGTATATTTCAGTGCAGAAAATTCACATGAGGTTTAAAGATGAAAATGCTGGTAGAGGCTTATAGAGAAGGTTTGTTTCAAAGAAAGCATTGGTTGCAAAATATAATATCAGGGATAGTAGTTGGGGTTGTTGCTATTCCATTAGCAATGGCTTTTGCTATAGCTTCTGGAGCAAGCCCAGAGCAGGGTTTATATACTGCTATTGTAGCCGGTATATTTGTTTCTCTATTTGGCGGAAGTAAGTTACAAATTGCTGGGCCAACAGGAGCATTCATTGTAATCCTTTCTGGCATTACAGCTAAGTATGGTTTTGAAGGCCTGCAAGTTGCAACAATGATGGCTGGTGTTATGTTAGCTGTAATGGGATTATTAAGGCTCGGTACAGTTATAAAATTTATACCATATCCTGTGATAATTGGATTTACTGCTGGAATAGCTGTTGTTATTTGGGTTGGACAATGGCAGTATTTTTTTGGTTTAGAAGGGCCAATTGGTAGTCACTTTCATGAAAAGCTGTGGAATTTAGTTCTTTCTTTACCAAAGCTTGATGTAGCCACTTCGCTAGTCGCACTTATTTCCTTAATTGTGGTAATTTTTGCACCAAAAATTCGATATTTAAAAAAAATTCCAGCCCCTTTACTTGCATTAGTTGTTGCGACCTTTACGGTAAATATTTTCGACTTAAATGGAGTTGCTACAATAGGTAGTGCATTTGGAGGAATCCCGCTAGGGTTGCCATCTTTTCATTTACCTGATTTAAGTTACGCGCGAATTATGGAATTAATTAGGCCGGCATTTGCAATAGCTATACTTGGAGCAATTGAGTCATTATTATCAGCAGTAATTGCAGATGGTATGGCTGGTACAAAGCATAATTCTAATCAAGAGTTAATCGGGCAAGGTTTGGCAAATATTGCTGCGCCATTGTTTGGTGGATTTGCAGCAACAGGGGCAATTGCAAGAACTGCAACAAATATTAGAAATGGTGGTACGAGCCCATTAGCTGGAGTTATACATTCGTTGACATTAATTCTTGTTTTGTTATTTTTTGCTCCTTTTGCATCTGGTATCCCATTATCTTCACTAGCAGCGATACTGTTTTTTGTTGCTTGGAATATGAGTGATTTTAAGCATGTGGTTCATTTGATAAAAAAAGCTCCTAGAGCTGATATACTCATTTTATTTGTAACTTTTTTCTTGACAGTTTTTGTTGATTTGATCATCGCAGTAAATGTTGGGGTGTTGCTTGCAATTGGACATTTCATTTTAGGCATGTCATCTAGCACGCAGATTTCAAAGTGTTCCGAAGATGAAATAACAGCTGAACTATTACCAACAGGCATTAAAATTTCTTCCGAAGTGATGACTTATTCAATTGATGGGCCGATATTTTTCGGAGCATTAAAAAGTTTTGAGCACGCACTAGCTACTATTGGAAATGATCCTAAGGTATTAATCATAAAACTGCACTCAGTTCCAGTAGTTGATTTCACAGGAATACAAGCGTTAGAAGAGGCTATTCTTGAATTGCAAAAACGCGGTGTGCATGTAATCTTATGTGGAGCTAAGCCACGAGTCTTTAGTAAATTAGAAAAAGCAGGAATTATCGAGTTACTCGGCATGGAAAATGTCTTGCCTGAGTTTGAGGGTGCTGCGATGGTTAGTGGTAAGATAATTAATCTCTAAAATTCTCAAATTGTAATGGTAACTCAATTTGAGATTTTTTTAATAACGCGATGCTTTCTTGTAAATCATCGCGATTTTTGCCGCTGACTCTTACTTTTTCTCCCTGAATGGCTGCTTGAACTTTGATTTTAGCGTCTTTTAGTTCTTTAACTATTTTTTTTGCTGTTGGTTGGTCGATGCCTTGTTTAAAAGTCATATTTAGCGAATAAGTCTTTCCGCTATGGACTGGCTCATCTTCCATTTCTACACCAGAGGCATTCACTCCACGTTTAACGCAGTTTTTACGAAATAAATCTTCTAGCTGACGAACTTGGAAGTCAGATTCTGATTTTAATGCTACAGTTAATTCGTTTAATTCAATAGTTGCTAGGACGGCGCGAAAATCAAATCTTGTGCTAACTTCTCGATTTGAGTTATCAACTGCATTTTGCAGTTCAACGGTTGATATTTCTGATACTATATCAAATGATGGCATAAGCTTTTCCTAAATCTAAAAACAAATAATGAAAAAATATTCTCATATTATATTTATTGTGTAAATATTATTTTTAGGACTATATTTATTGCATACCTAAAATTAAGGAGAAAAAATGCAAATATTGATATCTTCTTTAGCCATTATAATTTGCCTGATTTGCGTGATTGGGATTCATGAAATTGGGCACGCATTAGCCGCAAAAATTTTCGGGGTAAAAATCCGAAGTATTTCTTTAGGATTCGGAAAAACCTTATTTAAATTCAAATGCTCACGAGATTATAGCGTTGATATTAAGGCGCTTCCAATTGGCGGATGTGTGCATTTATTTAATACTAGAGTTATTCCAGTTACGCCCGATAAAGAACAATTTTGTTTTGATAATAAGCCGATTTGGGTAAGGATTATTATTTTACTTTCTGGTTCTATTGCAAACGTGGTATTAGCTTTTATAGCGCTGATGTTTATGTTTATAATAGGTTTCAAGCAGATGCCCGCAGTGATTGATACCGTAATAACTGGAAGTCGCGCAGAGCTTGTTGGTTTAAAGGATGGGGATAGAATTACAAAAGTGGCTGGGAAGGATGCGCAATATTGGCGAGATGTTGGCATGCAGTTTATTATGCATGTTGGTCAAAAAAATGTTCCTATAGTGGCTTGCTCGCAATTAAATATCTGCCATAGTTTTTCATTAGATCTCGATTTGTGGAATAGAGACAGTAAAAATTTCTCTATGTATGATGCGATTGGTTTTAAGCCAAGGGTAGGCAAGCAATATGTAGTTTTTACTCCAGGAAGTTCTTTCTTAAAGTCCATTATGCAGGCATATTCATCTTTGCTAGGATTATTTGCCTTTTTCTTTGTTATATTAAAACAAATTTTTCTTGGAGCCATTCCTTTTGCAGCTTTGCTTGGGCCTTTTAAATTTTTTGAGGCAGTAATTGATTCATTTATGCAGGGCTTCGCTACATTTTTATATTTTATGGGTAATTTTAGTTTAGCAATGGGGGTGGCGAATCTTTTACCAATTCCAGGTTTAGATGGAGGTTCGGTTATTTATGCCTTGATTGAGAAAGTTCGTGGTAAGCCAATTTCAATAGCATTAGAAGTATTAATTTATCGTCTAATTTTTATAGCCTTTGCTATTTTTATAGTTAAGTTAATAGTAAATGACATGCATTATTATTTTTGACCTTCAAAGATGGTCTGGAATATTTGCAATATTTCGGTATAATTATTTTATCTAACTATCGCATAACGGAGAAAGCAATAATGGCTAGAGGAATAAATAAAGTAATATTAATTGGTCATGTAGGCGGTGACCCAGAAGTACGCTATATGCCAAATGGCAACGCAGTAGCTACAATTTCAATTGCAACTACTGAGTCTTGGAAAGATAAACAATCGGGTGAAAAACAAGATCGAACAGAATGGCATAGAGTGGTTTTTTTTAGTCGGCTTGGAGAAATTGTTGGCGAGTATGTTCGCAAAGGCTCTAAAGTTTACGTTGAAGGAAGTTTGCGAACCAGAAAGTGGCAAGATCAGCAAGGCCAGGACAGGTACACTACTGAAATAGTTGCAACAGAAATGCAAATGCTAGATGGCCGTGGCGGTGCAGCGGGAGTTAATGATATGCCATCAGAGCATAGTTATCAATCTAGTAATAAATCACAAGCACAAGCATCAGCAGTACAAGAATCAGAGCCAGTGTTTGATGAATTAGATGATGATGTGCCTTTTTAAAAAGCACCTGAGAGTATAAACCTAGAAAAAGCATTCTCGCTATGAGCTCAATTGCTTTTTCTAGGATTAATAAAGGTATTGTTGACGCCGCTATTGAAGAGTTTAATATTACGCCAGAACAAATGAGAGAAATTGATAGACTTGCCTTGATGGGAGTATAAAATGTGGTCCATTCAAAAGTTTGGGTAGTTATCAGTGGATGAGATAATTTTGACAGACAAATATACGCATACTTTAAAATCAGCCTTAATTTGGATCACTGATATTCTAAGTTTTTATATCTTAAACTGGTTTTTTTTAATTTTATTACTTTTGTTTACTCAAATAGCAAAAGCGCAACCTAAATTAATTGAAAATCTGATTTCACATCTTGTTGACAATAGACAAGAAGAGCAACTTTCTTTATTAGAAAATTTAGTTAATATAAACAGCGGCACAGCAAACATTTCTGGTGTATGTAAATTAGCAGAAATTTTACGTCCTAAATTCGAAGAACTTGGTTTTATTGTTCATTGGGAAGAAGAACCAACCAATATGCAACGAGCAGGGTCTTTAGTTGCTCTGCATCCTGGAAATACAGGAAAAAAATTACTGCTAATAGGGCATCTTGATACGGTATTTCCTGCAAGTAGTCAATTCCAGCACTTTGAGCGGATAGGGAATATTGCAACGGGCCCGGGAGTGATTGATGATAAGGGTGGAGACGTTGTTATTATTTACGCATTAAAGGCTTTGCAATCTGCAAATTTGCTTGCTGATGCTGATATAACTGTTGTACTAACTGGAGATGAAGAAGATTCTGGAAAACCAACTTCCATTTCGCGGAAACCATTAATAGATGTAGCTAAGAGATCTGATATAGCATTGGATTTTGAATGGGCAATTACAATTGACACTGCAACTACTGCTAGAAGAGGTATTACAAATTGGATGTTAACAGCGGAGGGAAACGAAGCACATTCATCAGATATTTTTCAAGAAAAAGTTGGTTTTGGTGCAGTTTATGAAATATCAAGAATACTTGATTCTATGCGCACGCAACTCGCTAATGAGCAATATCTATCATTTAGCCCTGGTCTTATATTAGGTGGCACAGAAATAAATTATGATAAAGTTAATTCTATGGGCACTGCTTTTGGTAAAGGAAATGTAGTCGCTAAATCTGCTATGGTCAAAGGAGATTTACGTTTTCTTTCTAATGAACAAAAAATTAATGCAGAAGAAAAAATAAAGGATATTGTTAATTCTCATCTATTAGCTACAAAATCATCTATTGAGTTTAATGACGGTATTCCAGCTATGCCACCTACTTTGAATAATTTAAAGTTGTTAGAAAAATATAGTCAAGCCAGCCTTGCATTGGGATATGGAGAGGTTATGCAACTTGATCCTGGTAGCAGAGGTGCGGGCGATATTTCTCATATTGCTTCTTTTGTCTTGGCTTCTTTGGCAGGATTAGGACCAGTAGGTTTTGGGGCTCATTCAGATAAGGAAACTTTGGATATTTCTTCTTTACCTATACAAACTAAACGAGCAGCTTTGTTAATTTATTGGTTAACACATGAGGCCTAGTTTTTTGGGATCTTGCAGCCAATTGTCAACAGCCCTTAGAACCTGTTTAAAGTCTTTTAAGCAATAAAGTTAAGAATGCAAGCACCGCCATTTGCAAGCTAGTATTTATTTTTCTTTCACAATTTTTCCATAATCGTCGGCATTTTTCAAGCCAAGCAAAAGAGCGCTCAACAACCCAGCGCTGTGGAATTGCTGCAAATTTGTGCAACTCGCTGCGCTTTGCAACTTCAACCGTTGCTCCTATTGCATATACATCTATTTTTCTAGCACTTAATAATATCGACTTTATTTTTGCAAATAAAATTCTTGATGGTCTTTTTTGAGGCGCACATGCGGTAGCCCTAATTCGTAGTAGGGGTGTGATTAAAACTGCGGTCAATTCAACGATGCCGTCATTGCGAGGAGCGCAGCGACGAAGCAACCCAGAGGTTACGAAGCAAGGAGTCT
>MHBB01000024.1 GCA_001803185.1 Legionellales bacterium RIFCSPHIGHO2_12_FULL_35_11 | reverse complement strand
GTATTAAAAACAGAACACCACCCTATTGTAAGGTATTTAAAACCCGCAGAAGAAGAAAGCTTACGAAAAACTTTAACTCTTCGTAATGAGGAAATAAAAGCAGCGCGCTGCAGAACCAATGAACATCGCCGCGCACGAAATTTACTCTTATTACCGGATTTAAGTAACTTAATTTATGTAGAGTATTTGCATCCAATGATTATTCTCTCAATGAATACCGGAATTCGTTGCGGTGAACTATTGCGTCTTACCTGGGAAGATATTAATCTTACTGAAGCCAACCTCATCGCCAAAAGCAGAAAATCACGCAAGCATAGTTATAAAATTCGCCACATCCCACTTAACTCAGAAGCCTTAACAGTATTAAAAAATTGGCAGAAGCAATGCACGCATAAAACCGGCCCTGTTTTTATTAATGAAGAAACTGGCAAACCCTTTACCACCATCCAAAAAGTTTGGATTACTTTGCGCAAAGCTATTGGATTGAAAAGTTTTCGCTGGCACGACTTTCGACACCACTTCGCGAGTAAGTTAGTGATGGCAGGAGTGGATTTAAATACTGTCAGAGAACTGCTTGGGCATTCTGATATTAAAATGACATTAAGATATGCGCATTTGGCGCCAGAGCATAAAGCCAAAGCGGTAGAAAAACTGGTGGCAACAAAACAGACATAATAACCAACTGTTTCCATTTTGGAAACAGTTGAAAATAAGGCGTTTTACAGGATTTTCCTTTACATACTCAGAAGAAAAGCCTATAATTCATTTACTACTTCCCCTGTCTACTTTTCCAGCAGGGCGCAGGGCCACTTCGGTGGCCCTTGTTTTTTCTAAAGGAGTATTCCCCATGCAACGCACCATCATCTACGTGGATGGTTTTAATCTTTATTATGGCTGCCTTCGAAAATCGCCCTATAAATGGTTAGATTTAAAAAATCTCTTTCTAAAACTTTTAGATGAGAGTCACTCAATTTGCAAAATTAAATATTTCACTGCACTGATTTCAAGCAGAGAAGATAATAACGAATCTCGCCTTCGACAAAAATATTATTTACAGGCACTTACACACTATATTCCAGAAATTGAAATCTATTACGGGCATTACTTAACCCATGAAGTCAGCGCAAAAGTAGTTAATCCACCGCCAAAATTTATTAACATTTTTAAAACAGAAGAAAAAGGTTCTGATGTAAACTTAGCTCTACATTTATTAAATGATGCATGGCTGGACAGTTATGACTGTGGCGTGGTTGTTTCAAATGATAGTGACCTTGCAGAAGCCATGCGCCTGGTTAAAGCCCAGCATCAAAAGAAACTAGGATTAATTTTTTCAAATACAAGCCAAAAAAGAAAGCCTTCTCGGCAATTATCACAACACGCCGACTTTATAAAACATATTCGGCATACCCTTCTGGAAAACTCACAATTGCCTGAAAAAATACCTAATTCTCAAATTTCAAAACCAGCGAACTGGTGATGTAATGTACAAACAATCTCTAGCAAGAAATATAGTAGCTAACACAATTAATAAATTTATAAGGAGTTAAAAATTTATGATAGAACGAGAAAATGAAGAGGTTTTATCTTTAAATACAATCTTTAAAGCATTATTTGGATACCAAATATTAGCTACGCAGGTCGTTATTTCTTTCATAAAGAATCCTTCTGTAACGAAAAAAACTAAGTTTGTACATTCTTTATTAGTTTTAATTTGCACTTTCCTCGTTTTCTACACAGGAGCTTGCATACTCGTAAGCTTATTTTCTTACTTTTCTATAATTAATTTATTGAATCTTTTTAGGCCCAGCTTTTATATCGGTTTGGTTATAGGTATTTTTTTATTTAGCCTCATAGTCAGCACAGTCTCAGCATGTCTACTTTGTTTGAAGAAAAAAGCCATAAAAGAAATAGTGAAAAAATCGTACGGGGTCTTCTGTTTCTCTATAAAATCGATGGCATGTGTAAATATAATTATTTACTCAATTACATTAGCAATGTTTGCACATCTTTTAAATTACGGTACTTTTTGTAGCATTTGATTTTATTTGATGTTAACTGACCAGATTTGTCCCACCTTCTTTAGATTATTCTCTATTCAACCATTCTCAAATTAATTGA
>MHBB01000023.1 GCA_001803185.1 Legionellales bacterium RIFCSPHIGHO2_12_FULL_35_11 | reverse complement strand
GCAATATGATATCAATGATATTTATCACTGCATTATAGATCTTTAATTATACATATGAAACATTAATGGGAGGTCATACCCATGACAAGAGGAGAATTCGCCAGTCTTTGAATATCAGTGGTAATTCCTCATATTTTACTCGGGCTAATGGAGGATACATCATTAAAATCAGACCAATCGCAATAGGAATATTAGTGGAATCAATTGATAGTGAATTTAAAAATTGCGGTGTACTGGTAAAGATTGAACCAATAATGACACCTGCTGCCATCGTCATGAAGATCCATAGGGTTAAATATCGATCAAAAAATGAAAGGTGACGCGTGCTACAAGTGGTCATGATAACAATTCCTGTTCTATGCGTAGTTTAAGTTGATTAAATACAACCCTCAAATTGCGTATTAATTTCAGTTCCTTTTACTTTAGCTGGATCAGGGATGCTCCAATGGAGTTTCCTGAGTTGGCTAATAAAAATTTGACAGCTCTTACGGGCTGCCTGGTCAAAGACGGTATTTACTATATCAATCGATTCTGATTTAAATTCATTCCAAGATTTACTGTGTAGTGTACTACATTTGATTCCATGACTGGCAAGCGTTTCAATTGCTTTGCGATGCACGCTACTACCCGCACCAAAGGCCAGATAGCGGCCATTGGGGTAATAATTAGTGATCGCTTCAGCCATAATGGAGCGACAAGAGTTTACTGTGCAAAGAAATAATAATTTAAGTGGCTCAGTATTCATTAGCCACAACAACCAGTCATGATGTACTCCTTTTTGGAATTACAACAATTAGCTAACTCAATTCGTATCCATATTATTCTGATTTTTCACCAATAAAAACATTGTGGGATCTTAAATATATGATTGCCTATGAGTTTAATCATTGATGTACCCATCAATATAGTGATCTACCTTGTTTTTAATATGGGCTAATTGTTCTTCCGCATTATTATGTGCGCCATCTATTTTGTTTTTGTCAAAGACGCAACGCAACACATCCGATGTGATGCCGATCATTCGTAACATGTAAGTGGTATGTTTCATGCGAAGGTCGGCTTCTTTATCCGACTTGGTGCTGATTGGGTTTGTATTTTTTGATGCATAGGTTTGGAGACCAAGCTCTATCAGTTCTTTTAGTGTTTGAGACATCGAACCATAATTATCGTCGACTTGAATTTTTTCAATGTCATCAATTGTTTTTTGGGGTAGGTAACAATATGTTTTTGGCATGGCGTGTCCATTTTTAAGTTAAATTGAGTTTAAGTTTCCAGGTGTGGGTTTGGTGTGCTTTCTTAAATTTATTAAATTATATAGATGTGAATTGGGTGTGTATAGTGGTATTTTGGGCGTGGATTGGGTGTGGATCAGGTGTGAATTTGATTTTTTATGTTTGTAAGTCTTTGTTTTTAAAGATGGTGTGGACCCACCTCTATGCAAAATGACTTTTGATTGATTTTTAAAATCTAAAATTTCTTGTAACATGTTGAATTATTATGGTTTTAGTGTTTGCAGGGCATACTGCGACGGGTGTACTGCATTTGCTTTAATATCTGGATTTTTTGTTTTATTATCACAAGCGTTTTCGTGACAGGGGGATATTGATTTGACTCAGCGCACTGACATTTGTCGTTGCGCATATGAGACAGAAAATCTTTTGTTCAATTTGCTTGCTGATTCATTAAAAGATAAAATGCGAGCCATTTGCATACGAAAGCAACCTCAAATAGAGTCTTGCTTATTTTAGAGTCAACTGAGTTTTATCATGTCAAAATATTTTTTATCTGTTGTGTTTGGTATTGTCGTATGCTCATGTGCATTTGCCCAAGAAAAACTGGTCTTTGCAATTGATGTTGTACGTCATGGCGATAGGACGCCTTTGATCGCATCACCCGGGATGGAAAAAATTTGGTCTCAAGGTGTAGGACAGTTAACGCCCAGAGGAATGCGCCAGGAATATGAACTTGGGAAAACGTTGCGTCAACAATATGTGAACCAATATCACCTACTACCTAAGCAGTACGATACGAATACCATGATAGTCCGCTCTTCTTCTACGCCAAGAACAATGATGAGCGCTCAATCTATTTTGTTTGGCCTCTATCCCTTAGGAACAGGGCCAGCATTAGATGAGTCGACTAAGGCTTTACCCAAAGGCTTGCAACCTATTCCTATTAATATGGTTCCACGCGAACAAGACAGTCTTTTGATTCCAAATCATGACAAAGAAGAATTTAAGCGACTCTTAGAAACTTATATCTTGAATAGTCCAGAGTGGATTCAAAAGGACAATGAACTTAAATCCAATTATCCAGCATGGAGTAAAATCTTTGATATTCCAGTCAGCAATTTATTTGATTTGATACATGTGAGTGATCGTTTATTTATTGAGCACCTATATAATATTTCTCTTCCCAGTGGCTTGCAGAAAAAAGATGCTGATACCATTCTAGGTGCCGGAAAATGGGCATTGCTTTATATTGCTAATCATCCAAAATTGGCCTTAAGTGCTGGGAGTGAGTTGGCTCAAACAATTAAACATGAAATGAGTTTAGCCGCTGAACAAAACCGTCCTTTAAAATATTTATTATTCGTTGCACATGATACAACCCTTGAGGCCCAATTAAGGATTTTGGGGCAAACCATTAATGATATTCCACCTTACGCTTCAGAAATTAATTATTCGTTATTTGATGTGGGGTCTTCTAATTATGAAGTCAGAGTGACATACAATCAAAAACCTTTGTTTATAGAGCAATGTGGCGCTGAACACTGTGCTCTAAGTGATTTTATTAATCTGATTGATACTCAGGTAGCCAATAATTTTTAAATGATTACTTCAATTTGTCAAATGGCCATCAAATAAAACTCACTTCATATAGCATATAAAAATCAATGACTTATATAATTTATTTTTCGTTAGAAAAGCATTTCATCAAATGACCATCAAATAAAAGTCATTTATGCCCAGCAAGGAACATATCTCATGAATTTTCTGCTGGTTGTAATATCATACGCTCTAATAAGCCCAGCTGTAATGGTTTCCTTAATGATGCGAGATGCAATGGCACTGTTCTTACTTTCAATGTTGAAGCGCTGGCGTAGTGTTGTATTCGTCATATAATCTCTTTGTACATATCTCAGACAGGCATGCAAATAACAGGCTCGTATACGATCACTTTTATCCATTTCATTCAGCGTTTTATAGGCAAAAAGAGTAGCTCGTGTGTGTTCAGCGGTGGTTTCAAATAATGGCGCTGGTAATTGAAATAACTCTGTTTGTGCTACAACCTTATCGATGCCAGTTCCTCTTTCTTCACAGATATGCACACGTCTCATAAAAGAAGCAAGCGCTTCGTTTCGAGAGCGTGGCGGACTATCTAGAAACCGTTCAGTTTTGACTAATGGTAGTCCGGGATTTGTAATCTCCATACGATCCGAAAAAATCTCAATCATGGGTGATGTTCCGGTTAGGCGAAAATCCTGATGGATCATGGCATTGGGGACCAGCTCACGAATGGCGATGGGCGGTAACAGAGGATGCTCTTTACGAAATGCTTCTTCAATTGTTTCGCGTTGGGGAAGTAACGTAAGAATTAAATGGATTAAATTTTCAAATCCAGCCGCATAGCCCTCAGTACTTTCATGTTCACGTAGCGTATTCAACCGATTATTATTTTCATAAACAATCACACGCACAGCTTTTCGTTTCAAGTGGCTAAAATCTGTCAGATGCTTGGCGAATAAAATAGCGCCGAGGTTGGTAATATTCCATTTATGATGATTGACTGTGACAAATCCATCCATTTTGAGTGCATCTAAGATATGTTTATGACCATCAGGAAGCGGTAGAGCCAGTAGATCAAAATAAGATTGGTAATTTAATAGCTGCAATACCTCTTCAGCTTTAACGTTCTCGGCAGCAATTTCACGTTCAAAAGGTGTTTTATCGAAAATCCGCCATAGCGCTCTTTCTTTCTCGGGAAAATCTTTTAGTTTCTTTTTGTATGAGCCTACTCGAATATATTCGGTTTGTTTGAATTGTACAGGTTGGTGAAAGGCTGCTTGGATCTCGAGTAAAATAACAGTGTCTTTGTTGACACTTAATGAGTGAAAACAGAAATCAATTTTGGGTGTTAAGAGTCTCAATAACCAATTCTCTAAGGCTTCGTTACCTATTTTACTGGTTTGAGGGCGAAACGTTGTACCGGTGATCTCATGAGATTTATCGTCTACTCCCCAGACGAGGTAGGCGCTCGTTTTCCCAACAAATGCCGCGGCATTTGACAGTGCAGAAATATATTCACCAATCTCATCTGGGCTGTCATTATTTTGCTTAAATTCCACCCATTCTGTTTCCATTGGAAAGGATCGCAACTCGTGTAGAATACTAAGTAATTCTTCTTTTGAATAATGTGCAAACATTCTATGCTCCTTAGTATTCTTTATCGCCTGTTATTCGTGGATAGGTATCGCATTTTGCGATAACAAATTTTTAATTTCATCACTGAATTCATTTTGCTTGCAAACCAATCGCTCTACAAAATCACTCCACTGTTCAAGTGCAATCTTGCGTTGAGGCAGCATTTCATTTTTATTATAGGTTGCCATAATTTTTGGCATTTTATGCCCTAGACATTTTTCAATAACAACAGGATCTACCTGTAATGTGTGCCCTAATTGGGTTGCGAAAGTTCGCCGTAGATCATGTGCTGTCCAGTGAGGTATACCAACACGGTCCTGCATGCGTTTAACAGCTTTAGGCAATGCTCTGTCACTGAGTTGTTTGAGTCCGTCAGCACCGCTGAGCACAAATTCACTAATGCTACAGCCATGAAGCTCCTGCAACAAGGATGTTACTTTTTTAGTTAAATGAATGCGCATGATCAAATTTGTTTTCGTATTCTCTGCAGGAATTGACCAAAGATGATTTTCAAAATCAAATTCACTCCATTTTGCATTCCAGAGTTCACCAGTTCGAACACCAGTGAGCAGCAAAATTTTAATTGCATTTATAATTTGTAATGAGATTTTATTATCATTACCATCTAGAAATAACCATAATGTTTTGATTTCATCGGGCGATAAATAGCGCTCACGCGGTTTTTCAATACCACCAATATCGCGTCCTCTAATACTTGAGGCAGGGTTAAGTTTTAATTCACCGCGATTGACTGCATAATTAAATGCCTGTTTTAGTGTGCTTAATACTTTGTTGGCATGAATGGGTGATCCCCGTTTTACAATCTTATCCAGTGCTTGAGAAATATCTCTTGTTTCTAGGGTCTCAGCGTGGAAATTTCCAAGTAAAGGAATAATATCCGCCTCGATATGCTGCTTAATTTGCAAAGGTTGTTTGCGATGACGTTCAATGTAATTGGTATACCAGCTAGAAACCAATTGTTTAACGGTCATCTGTTCTTTCGTTTTTTGTTGTTGCACCATTTGCTTAGGATTTTGACCACCGCGTCGTAATTCTCTTAGTTCGAGAAATTTTTTACGAGCATCAGCTAAATTCATAGATGGGTAGTGCCCCATAATGATATAGTCTTTTTTGTTGTCGATTTTATAGCGGTAGATCCACGTTTTAGACCCAGACGGGTAGATAAAAATACCAAAGCCACCACCCTCGTATTTTTCATCGCGTTTTTCTTTGGGTTTTAAATTTTTAATATAAGTGTCCGTGAATCTTATCATTGTGCCTGCGCCTTTTTAAGCATGTCAGTGGGTACATAAATGGGTACTTTTTTCTGTGCTAGCTTGGTATATCCTTGATACTAATTGACTAGCATGATATGCTTTTTATTCAGTGTTAACAAGGTGTCTTGGTGATAACTGAATGGAAGTGAGTTTGATTGAAATAATGTAGTTTTGAGCATGGGGTGCTAGGGGTCGAAAGTTCAAATCTTTCCGTCCCGACCAAGACAGAGCCGCGCACAAAAGAAACATCAAAAAACCACATTTCTCGAGGACGTTCGATTAGGCAAACGAACAATGGATATCGTGAAATATCCTTTACTACCTTATCAACAAGAAGGGGTGCAGCATTTAGCTTTTACCGAGAGAGCATTATTAGCTGATGAAATGGGTTTAGGAAAAACGGTACAAGCCATTGCTGCGAGTATTCTGTTACAACAAACCAAGCAAATTCAGCGTGTTTTAGTCGTGACCACGGCTTCTTTAAAGAGTGAGTGGGAGGAGCAAATTGCTAAATTTACCGATTTATCCAGCTTACCTATTTTGGGAACACGTGCAAAACGCTTAAAGCAGTACAGACAAGATGCTTTCTTTTATCTGATGAATTATGAGCAAGTGGTTTCAGATCACGCTGAAATTCAGCAAATCTTAGCACCTGATATTGTTATTTTAGATGAAGCACAACGCATTAAAAATTGGCAAACAAAAACTGCTAATGCCATCAAAGAATTAAAAAGCCGTTACGCATTTGTGCTAACAGGAACCCCCATTGAAAATCGTATTGATGATATTTATTCCATCGTTCAATTTTTAGACCCACATATTTTTGGATCATTGTTTCGATTTAACCGTGATTTTTATACCTTGGATGAAGCAGGAAAACCCATTGGTTATAAAAATTTGGACGAGTTATACCGTCGGTTAAGGCCCATTATGTTATGCCGTAAAAAGAAAGATGTCGAAGATGAGTTACCACAACGCTTGAATAATAATTACTTCGTCAGCATGGATCAAGAACAACGTTCGCGTTATGAAGATTATGAAACCATAGTCGCACGCCTAACGAATCACGCAAAACACAGACCTTTGCGCAAAGAAGAATTTGAACGATTACAGCAAGCCTTGGCTTGTATGCGCATGATTTGTGATACCATTTATATTTTAGATAAAGACTGTACGATCTCTCCTAAGTTAGATGAATTAAATCAAATATTGGAAGAGCTGCTTGTAGACAAGGCTAACAAAATTATTATTTTTTCTGAGTGGACTGGCATGCTAGAGCTTATTAAAAATAAGATGGAAGAAAAGAATATAGAAATCGCTTGGCACACAGGTTCCGTTCCCCAACACAAACGTCGAGAAATGATTCAACGATTTAAGCAAGATGAAAATTGTCGTTTATTTTTGTCAACTGATTCAGGCAGCGTGGGACTTAATTTGCAGGTGGCTAATGTTGTGATCAACATGGATTTACCCTGGAATCCAGCCAAATTAGAACAACGTATTGCACGCGCTTGGCGAAAAAATCAAATGCGGCCGGTGCAAGTGATTAACTTAATCACGGAAAATAGTATTGAGCACCGCATGCTCTATTTGCTTGAAGAAAAACAACGATTAGCCGATGGCGTTTTGATGGGTACTGAAGATTTTCAAGAAATGAAGATGCCATCAGGTCGAGCGGCCTTTATGGAGCGTATGGAGGCACTTTTAGGGGATTCCATAAACCAAGATGCAGATGTGGAACTTATCAAAGAAGAGGATGTTTTAGTTGATAACATAGAGAAATTTTCAACCACAATGATTCTAGATAGTATTACTGAAATCACAGATTTAGCATTTGACTTATATCATTATCAAGATGAACAGCAGCAGTCGTCCACTGTCCTTTTAGTGTCTGATGAGGACGTTTCAGAACAAATTCAGGAACATTTACAAACACAATTACCTGATGAAACGATGAGCATCGAATGCATTGATCGTAAAACATTTGAAGCTGTTCAACGTCTTGTCGATGCAGGCATACTTAGCTTTAATAACCATGCAATACAGGCACAGCAATCTCAACCTAAAAAAATTGTATACATTGATAAAAAACAATTAGAACTAGCCAAACACCATTTAACTCAGGCAGAACGCAAACAAAAAATGGCCTCAGTATTAATTCAAGGCGATTTTGCAGAGGAAGCAATAGCGCCTTTAAAACAAGCCGTTGAGTCAAGCATTCATGCGTTTGCTTATTTAAAAAATCTATATTTCAATCAAGACCCAGCGGATTTATCCTCTCCCGATATACACAACTCCTTTATTCAGTCGATCTTAGTTGAACAACACAACATGCCAGATCGCATTGTATCCTTGTTTAACCAATTGCAAGATTCAGAGGATCAAAATGCTCAGTTGTTACATGATGATCATCAACATATTATTCATCATATTCATGAGCATTTAGGGCGAGTTGTTTAGTTTTGGAGTCTGGACAAAATTAATCCAAGCTTGAGTTTTTTTGTATTTTTGATTAGGCAAGTAAAATATTCGGTTTAATTACAGAAACGTGGCAAATGCGAACTAGCGGATGCACTTAGTCTTAGTCATGAGAATGAACCATCATACGTCCTAACAGGTTCTTTTTTATACCGCTTTTCTAAAATTAGTATGATTTCACGAATTGGTTTTTTAAGTAATGCTTTTATTTCATCCCAATTCCGCTGTCGAGTATCTCGTAAATGTTCAATAGCAATAATATCTTTTTGCCAACCACCATTAAAGTCTAATTGAGGAATCGTGGTATAACGTCCCCCATCTTTTTGTTTTGAACGAATAATCGCTCTCGCTAAAGGTTTATCTGCATATTTATGGTTAGAATAACCTCCTCTATGCTGCTCATCTCCCCACTCTAAAGCTACTCCAGTTCGATTAAATTGATTCAAATCAAAATCAGGGACCGGATCTCTGAATGTAACATCCGGATCATTATAATGCTGACGAACATGTGCGGGTGCATTCTGTTGAGCCAAGCTATAATTTTCCCATAATTGATTCTGCTCTTCCGAAGGGTTAAGACGTTCGTCTTCAGGCCACTGCTTAAATGCTTTTAAAAAAGAATAAAAACTATTTGTCAATTCAGAAAAATCATAATGAGATTGAATGTTGTTATTATCTTTAAATTGATCTTCAATGCCGATCGAATCAAGCGTTTCAGCCTGCTTTAGCAATATAATTTGAATTTTTTCAGCTTCTTCAACAGGTAAAAAACATAAACTATTATACAGCATCGCATAACACATATGCTTTATGTCCAAATTCCAGGCCGCTAGTTCAAAAGCTGAAATCAAGGGAAAACTATGCTGGGCGCTTAACAGCGTATCTTTATCAACTATAGCTCCAGGATTTAATTGTAAAAGCAGTTCAACTTGCAACTGATTGCCCTCTTCCACATACCTAAGTAGTGTAGAAATATTCACTGTTTCCTTCAGGTTTACTTCAAAAAAATTATTGTACATAAAATATGCCAGGCTAATTAAAAATTATATTATAACCTGCTTATGAATATTTAGACAAACCCCAGTTCGACGTTTTTGGGGGACTTGAAAAAAGATAGCTGATGCCTGTAACCTACTGAATTTTCTCGATCAAAAGGATTTT
>MHBB01000022.1 GCA_001803185.1 Legionellales bacterium RIFCSPHIGHO2_12_FULL_35_11 | reverse complement strand
ACGCCTACCTCCATAAATCCATACCAAGCAGCAAATGAGCCCAATAAAACACCCCCACCAATTGCACTTGTCGTGCCGACAATTTTTGCATCATGTTTAATTCGGTCTTTAATATGGGTTTGTCGATCACGCGTATTGTTTTCTTTTTGTTCTGCAATAATAACACCATATCCGTGATTCGTTGTGACACAGCCAAAGAGCATTGAGACAGCTAAGAATACGCAAATGAGGCGAGTCGATAATTTACACAGCGTAGACATTAAAATGCACCTACTTAAGACAAAGAAATGAATAATAACGCAAAATATGATTAATATCTATACATTACAAAATACTATCTCGTGGTAGAAATAAAAAACATCACATCATTGTCATATATTTATGTAGTACGAACAAAAATTAAATATCAATAATCTCGAACGTACTTTGCATCAAGTTTAGACTTTAATTCAAAAAGCTCCTTACGAACTTGGGAATTTAAATCGTACGCTTCCGGTGAGCACGGTATGACGCAATAAAAAAATCCTGATAAATTGCATGCTGTCTGATTAACTTAATTATTGGAGCACAGCATGAGTACAGAAAAAGTAACGTCGATTAATAAATTTTTAAATCAACAACCAAAAAATCCATTAGATCTAGTTTGCGCATCTATAAAAGAATGGCGACAACAAAAGAAACGACGTAGTGAAAAAATTCCCAATAATATATGGGATCAGATCTTTGCATTAATTCAAAATATACCTACATCCAAAGTGCTTGGTACATTAAATATTACCCGCGAACAATTTAACAATAAATGTCTAGAACGTAATCTGATAGAATATATTGATGATTTCGAGCCATCTGATTTTACAGAAACATGTGATTCTTTAGCTGATTTTTATGCTATTGACACTAAATATCCTTTAGTAAGCAAACCTGCTAAAGCTTTTGCCACCAATACATCTATTGTGGAATTATATAGACCAGATGGTATGTTAATGAAGATCCATATTTGTACTGACAGTTTTGCAGAATTGCTAGATGCCTTTTTTAAAAGATCAGTATAATGCTTACTATTACATCGCAACACAAAATATATGTAGCATGTCGATCATTCGATTTTAGAACTGGGATCGACGGCTTTGTAGCCATCTGTCGGAAACATTTTAATTTAGATCCACTTAAAGGTTATTGCTTTATTTTTAGCAATAAAGCACATACGGCCATAAAAATATTATTATATGATCACGGTGGCTTTTGGTTGTGCCATAAACGTCTATCAAAAGGTAGGTTTAGGCAATGGCCAACGCATAGCACTGATGCAATTAAAATTGACTCATGTGTGCTTAATAGGCTATTAAGTCAATAATTATGCCGATATAGAGATTGTTACAGAAGCTATTAACACAGCAACACAGCGTTTTTCCCAAGAACATTTTTCCATATTCAGCTATAGATTATGATGAAGCTATCAATGTGATTTCGGATTTGAACAAAAGAGTGATTTCCCATTTACACTAACAGCCACTGGGGGTACATTTGGGGGTATATTTTTCTGGAATTATATAGTTAATAGATGCGCACTCATATTAATTTATGTATAATTAAGACATTTTATTTGATGATGAGATTCTATGAAAAGCACATACAGAAAAATCATGCCTCACGATAACGCTCAAGAGTTTGTCTCAATAATAAACCGCATGAAAACATGGGGCACTGCACATGTAGTTAATAAGAGAATATATATAGAATACTCTCAGCGCTTAAAAACACTTAAATCTCTTCAAGAAATATCAGCATTATTATCAGAGATGTTGAGTCTGAACGTTTTCCCAAATACAGTGATTATTAATCAGCTAATCAATAAAATGAATCAATTGAAACAAATTAATTCTGCGATGGAACTCCATAGAATTGCGGCTGAAAGACATATTGCTGACGCAATTACCTATAACAGCACCATTGGCGCCATTGCCAAAAGTGCTACACCAGATGTAAACCGTGCCGTGAGTCTGTTTGATGACGCCAAACGTTTGGGCTTTGCTGACGCAATTACCTATGCCAGCACCATTACTGCCATTGCCAAAAGTGCCGCGCCGGATGTAACCCGTGCCGTGAGCCTGTTTGATGAAGCCAAATGTCTGGGCTTGGCTGACGCAGTTACTTATAACAGCACCATTGATGCCATTGCCAAAAGTGCCACACCGGATGCAAACCGTGCCGT
>MHBB01000021.1 GCA_001803185.1 Legionellales bacterium RIFCSPHIGHO2_12_FULL_35_11 | reverse complement strand
AGTTTATTTTAAAATCGCGGTTGGATTTTCTATTTTTTTCCATTTATTAAATAAGGCAATGTTGAATATTGGTAACTTGTTTCCTTTCAATCTCCTTTTACTCTCATTTGTTTGTTCACTAAAAGAAATTTGCAAAAAAGGAATTTTTCCATACGCCATGCTGGCACTTCTTTGTTTATTTTTTCAACCTGAGTGGATAAGAGGGTGGTTTCCTACTCTATTTTTTGAGGGACCATCAGAAGAGGAATTGCAACCTCGTTCAGACCCTCTTCCTGTTTCCCATAAAGTAAAAATATTTGGTTCCTATTTATTTATGATGGAAGAAGTATCATTAATATAATAATGGGGGAATACATAGATCATTTTGATATTGTTAGCATGTTTATTACTTCATCAAGCAGTATTTCCATTGAGGCACCATATGTATTATGACAATGTTGCTTGGAATGAAATGGGACATAGATTTTCATGGAGAATGAAATTACGTGATAAAGTTTGTTTCTATTCTTAATTTTTCTCATTATTTTGTTTGCTTGCAGCAAAAATACCATACATTATGTTTGATTAATGGTTAATTGATTGGAAAAAAAGATTTGTGATATTGAGTTATCAGCCAGAGATGATTATAATGATAAAACCTATAGAATTGATTTTGAGTCGCACCTTTATGGAAAACAACCGAGGAAGATAATATCCAATCCAGAATTACTAATTCAATTCTGCCACCATATTGCTGACACTTATACCCATTCTGCTTTCTCTGGAAGGAGACCTAAGATATTTGCTAGTGTAATTTTTTCAGAATTAATTTCTCATAAGAGGGGTTCACTAATCTATTACCCCAATGTAAATAGGTAAATTGTGACTTGAATTATCGTGGAAAGCAACAACTCTTCGATCCGAATGTTGATTTAGCGAGTGTGGATCCATTTGATTGGTCAAATTACTCAAAAATTATAACCTCACTGCAATCTCTACCTCATCAATATGAGGAAGACTTACCTTGGAATTGGAGTTGGGAAAGAATTTCATTATTTTTTACAGACCCATTCCATAGGCACCAATTGTATTCTTTAAATTATAATAAAACAACAAAAGAAAACTAAAATAGAAAAAAAGGGTGAAATATTCTGTTTATTAATAATAATTAAAAAAGGAAAACATCCGCACGTTCTGTCGGCAGATATTGCGTGGATTAAAATAAACCCTACCGATTGGATTAGTTAAATTCGGTTGGTGGATTACTGTTGGCCAGTATTGCGCTGTAGCTACCAACATGGGAAAGGCACCATCTGGTAAAACTAAGCAATCATCACCAAAAAATGGCAGAAGTAACAATAATAACAATGGGAATAAAAAAGTAAAGGATGTAGACGATGAAGTTGTCAAAGAGTTTGGAGGACCAATTGGTTGTATTGCTCTTATGATATTTTCACATGCATTCATTTATTATGTTTGGATATGTTTAGAATTTAATAATGGATCAATACTCTACCCAGAATCAATGAGTGATATTTTCCCATTTTTTGAAAGAATTTTTGGTTATTTGAAAGAAAAGGCAATCCCAAATGAAAGTTCAATCGCAATTTATGGTGGATTTATGTTATTTCAAGCAATATTAGCATTAACAATGCCGGGATTACAAATTAAAGGATTACCAGTACCATCAGAAGGAAATAAACAATTGATTTATAATTGTAATGGAGTAGCGAGTTGGTATGTAACATTAGCAACTGTAGTGATTCTACACTATACTGGAATATTCTCATTGAGCTCTGTACAACATAATTTTGGTAGTTTAATCACAACGGCAATGTTATTTGCTGATATATTCTCCATTTTCGCACACATCACTGCTCTTATTAAAAAGAAAGCAGTTAGAATGAGTGGAAATGTTATTTATGATTTCTTCATGGGAGCTTGGTTGAATCCAAGACCAATTGGTAATTTTGATCTTAAATTTTGGGCAGAAACTCGTGTTGCATGGATTATGTTGTGGTTATTAACTGCATCTGCAGCTGTAAGTCAATGGGAACAAACTGGTACAGTATCTTATGGATTAATATTTATGCTAATTGCACATGGATTATACACAAATGCATGTATGAAAGGTGAAGAATGTATCCCAACTACATGGGATGTGTTTTATGAAAAATGGGGTTGGATGTTGATTTTCTGGAATTTTGCTGGAGTTCCTTTCTTCTATTGTGCTCAATCGGTTTTCCTCATGAAACATCCTGAAATTCAAATTTCAAGAAATCATTTCTTCATCCTTTTAGCTATTCTTTTATTTGCTTATTACATTTGGGATACTTCTCAATCACAAAGAAATAGATTCAGAATGAAATTAAGAGGAACTTATAAACCACGTTACGCTTTCCCACAATTACCATGGGGTACTTTGGAAAATCCAAAATATTTAACAACGAAATGCGGAGGTACCTTGTTGGTTGATGGTTGGTGGAAATATGCACGTAAAATCCATTACACTTGTGATGTTGTTATGGGTCTCACTTGGGGTCTTGCTTGTGGATTCACTCACTTTTTACCTTTCCTTTATGTTTCTTTCTTCACTTCCATGATCATTCATCGTTATAGTCGCGATGTTCATCGTTGCTCTCGTAAATATGGTTCTGACTGGG
>MHBB01000020.1 GCA_001803185.1 Legionellales bacterium RIFCSPHIGHO2_12_FULL_35_11 | reverse complement strand
TGTTTTTCATTTCTTGTTACCTCATAATTGAAAGTTAGCAGAGTCACTAACAGTGAAAAAGATAATCAATTTTAATTTTTTATGCCCACTAAAATTTTTCCTAACACCTTTCTAGCAGCATGTTTAGTAAATTCAATATCCTCTATACTATGCATACAAGACATAAACCCTGCTTCGAACATAGAAGGAGCAAAGTAAACCCCTTCTTTTAACATTGCATGATAAAATTTTCTAAATAAATCTTCATCAGATGTAGATATATCTTCTAGATTTCGTAATTCGACTAAATTATTAAAACAAAAACCAAACATCCCGCCAACATAAGAACCACAAAAAGGGATATTTAATTCTAAACATACTTCTGCTAATGATTTAATTAATAAAGAACTTTTTTGAGATAACTCATTATAAAAACCAGGGCGCTCTAATTCACTAAGACAAGCTAAACCAGCACTCATTGCTAATGGATTTCCAGATAAAGTTCCAGCTTGATAAACATTCCCCTCCGGAGCAAGCATATCCATTATTTGAGTTCTACCTCCTACAGCGCCTACCGGCAGACCACCACCAATTATTTTTCCTAGAGTAACTAAATCAGGACGTACATTATAAACTTCTTCTGCTCCGCCAAGAGCTACACGAAAACCTGTCATAACCTCATCAAATATTAATAATGACTTATAATTATCACATAACTCACGTAATCCTTCTAAAAAACCAGGAGATGGCTTTATTAGCCCCATATTACCAGCAATTGGCTCAATAATGATTGCCGCAATCTCATCTGGTGAACTTCTAAAAATATTTTCCACCTGTTCAAAATCATTATAATCAGCAGTTAATGTATGCTCCGTAGCACCTGATAAAATTCCTGATGAAGAAGGTATTCCTAATGTCAACAATCCAGAACCAGCTTTAACTAAAAGAGCATCACTATGCCCATGATAACAACCATTAAATTTTATTATCTTAAATTTTCCAGTAAATCCTCTAGCTAGTCTAATCGCCGTCATAGTTGCTTCTGTCCCAGAATTTACCATTCTAACTTTTTGAATAGCTGGAACTATACTAATGATTTTTTCAGCAAGCTGAATTTCAACTTCTGTCGGTGCTCCAAAACTAACTCCATTTTCTAATGCTATTTTGACTGCAGCGCTTACTTTCGGATGACAATGTCCAAGAATTAGAGGTCCCCATGAGCCAACATAATCAAGATAACGATTTTCATCAACATCTATTAAATAAGCCCCTTCACCTTTTTTTAAAAAAACTGGGTTACCACCAACCCCCTTAAATGCCCTAACTGGTGAGTTAACTCCACCTGGTATAATTTTTTTTGCCTTAATAAATAAATTTTCAGAATTTTTCATGCGAATTCCTAAAGTTTTTCCAAAACCTGCCGATAAGTGTATAAATTAAGACTTACGTACTGAATATCAATCCTTTACGGAGATCTTAGTTTTAAAGTCATTGGAATTATAACTCTTAGGATTGAGCATGAGCAAACTAAATTCAAATAAGCCTGGCTTTATAGCAAAACTACTAAAAGATATTTCAAAATCAAGTGAAATAGAAGCTATTAAAGTTGAAATAATCAAAGAAGAAATCATCAATAATAAATATAAAATAAATTACGATAATATTGCTAATAAAATGCTTGAATTTGCCGAAAGAGAAGAAAGTGAAATTATTGCATAAACTTGTATAAAATGAGTTATGAACTTATTCAGCTATTTATTATGAAATAAAATTGTTAATAACGATGCAGCAAAAGCTAATATTGACAATAGTACGAATGCAACACTAAATTGTCCCATAATCGAAATAATAACGCCTGTTAAATATGGCGATACGAAACCTGAAATTGCTAATAATACCTCCATGACTCCCAATGAAGTTCCTGCTCTCTCTTTAGCAATATCAATATTTACTGCATAATATGCTGCGTTTGCACTCATTGCAAAAGCAACTGCCAAGGATAAAAATACCATTGCAACATTTAAACTTGGTTGAAAAATTATAGGGATAATTGAAATTGCCGCTAATAAATGAGAAAAGAATATAGGATAGGTCCTAGAAATTCTAAGACATTTTGTTTTTTTATACAGAAAATCAGATAAAGTCCCAACCACCCACATTAAAATAGCCGCGAAAATCCACGGTAACATTGCATAATAACCAATTTGCATTAAATCAAGCTGGTAAACTTTCTTCAAATAACTAGGCATCCAAGTCATAAAAAAGAATAAATAATATCCAAAAACAAAAAATGCAAAATTATTTACTAGCAAAGTTTTATTAAATAATAAAACTTTCCATGGTTTTTCTGAATTTTCAAGCTTCGATATTATCGTATTATCTGAATTAATATAATCAAGCTCCGCCTTATTTACAAAACGTGAATCATCCGGTTTATTATTAAATAAAAGTAGCCAGACTGGAATCCAAATAAAGGAAATTACAGCTAGAATATAATACGCTCCACGCCAAGTATAATTTTCAATTAAGAAGGCAGATAAAGGAGAGCCTACAGCTAATGCCAAAGGAACGGAAATTAGAGCAAATGATAATGCCCGATTACGCTCTCTTTCAGGAAGCCAATCACTTATAGCGCGAGTCATAGCAGGGAAATTAGGCCCTTCTGCCAAACCTAAAATTACCCGTGCTGCGATTAGCATAATTACACCAGACGCCGCACCTGTAAAAACCAATGCCAAACTCCAAAAGAAAATAGAAATTAAAAAAGTCTTTTTAGCTCCGTAAAGATCTGCGCAAATACCACCTATCAATGTAGTAAAAACATAGCCTATTCCAAATGCACCTAAAATCAAACCAATATCTCTACTATCAATAGTAAACTCATCCGAAATAGCAGTAATTGCATATGAAATTGATGATCTATCTATATAGTTAATTGCCGTTATGACAAACAACAAACAAATTACTATCCATCTATGATTAGTAGTTTTGGTGATTTTCATAATCATTTGCATCCTTGTAAGTGTTCTTAAAAAAAGTTGTCCAATGTTTTAAAACTACCTTGGTGCTAACCTAACTGCTCCGTCTAATCGAATAACCTCACCATTTATAAACTGATTTTCAATTATGTGTGCTGCAAGTTTTGCAAACTCTTCTGGATAACCAAGTCTTTTCGGGTAAACAGAAGAAGCAACTAAACTTTCTTGAACTTCAGCTGGCATGCCTTTTAACATCGGTGTTGCAATAAGACCAGGAGCTATCGTATTTACTCGAATACCATGCTTTGCTAGCTCCCTCGCGGCAGGAAGAGTCATGCTAACCACTCCTCCCTTCGATGCACTATATGCCATTTGACCTATTTGACCTTCATAAGCAGCAATTGATGCGGTATTAATTATTACTCCTCTCTCATCAGAGTGTGGGATTACTTCTAACTTTAACATAGCCTCTGTAACCAGCCGCATCACATTAAAAGTACCAACCAAATTAATATTAATTACTTTTTGAAAATCAGAAAGCGGCATAGCCCCATCTTTGCCAACCATTCTCTTTCCTGGAGCAATGCCAGCACAATTTATACATATTCGTGGAGTTCCTACTTTTTCAATAGTATTTGCGAGGGCGTGAGTGACTGATTCTGAGCTACTTACATCACAATTAAATGCTGAAAATGCTACATTTTCAATATTTATATCCCAAATAACAGTCTCAACGCCAAGATTACTCAAATAATAAGCGCACGCCTGTCCCATCCCAGAAGAACCACCAGTAATTACCGCGACTTGCTTTCGTAAATCCATTTAACCTACCTCTGTTAATTACCATTCTTTAAAAAAGCTTTACTTAAATCTTTAAAAGCCGCAGTACCGGCTTGATCCATCCACTCAAAGAAAACCATTTCTAGTGTTACAAGCTGCACACCTTGTGATTTCATCCGTTCTAAGCCAAACTGATGATCAATTTGATACCTAGCACTAACGCTATCAACAACTACAAAAACTTCATATCCAGCTTGCAATAAATCAAGTGCCGTTTGCAGAACACAGACATGCGTCTCAATCCCAACAATTACGGCTTGCTTTTTATTAATATTTTGCCAATATTTTAAAAATGAATTATCACGATAACAAGAAAAATGCACTTTATCTATATCTGTTTTCCCGGGCATTATTTTTCTTAATGGTTCAATTGTAGATCCCAGACCTTTACTATAATGTTCACTTACTAATAAAGGCACATCTAACTCACTAGCTAATCTCATTATCCACTGGCAGTTTGAAATGAGTTTTTCGGGGTTTAAAACAAGCGGAGTCAATTTTTCCTGAACATCAATCAGTAATAAGCAAGAGTGTTCCTTTTGCAATAACATAACTTTCTCCATAGTTTCTTAAATCTAGCAGGAATTTCGAAAAACATATTGGTCTTAACTATTGCTCTTGACTATATTAGCTATGCTCATCAATTGTCAACTGGCAATAGTTGAGTTATGCTACATGACATTTAAATTAATAAGAACGGCGGTAGTTACATATGTGGTTTAATAATGCTCTAATTTATCAGTATGAATTAGATAACAGTGAAGAATTACTTAATTGTCTAAAAGATGAACGTCTAAAACCATGCCCAGCTCATGCTAGATTTACTTTTGGTTGGGTACCTGCTGTTACTGATGAATTAGTATATGAAATAACAGGGACTTCATTAATTTGTTTAGGAAAGGAAGAAAGAATACTACCAAAAAGTGTAATTAACAGATATCTAGCAGAAAAAATCCAAACTCTTGAAGCGGAAAGAGGATTCCCTGTTAAGCGAGCTGAAAAAGGTCAATTAGCAGAAGATATTGAGTTTGACTTGTTGCCTAAAGCATTTTGTTTACAAAAAAGATTACCAGCCATTGTTGACTCAATAAGTAAGCGCTTAATAATAAATAGCAGTAGCTCGACTCAAGCATCACAACTTATAGCTCTTCTTCGGAAATCTATACCAGGCATTAAATTAGAACCAGTAAACACTGAAAGTAATCTAGCAGTACTTTTTACCAGTTGGATTAAAAATCCTGCTTCTCTTCCAAAAAATATTGACCTAGCTGCAAACTGTCTTTTATTTTCTGCAGATAACGAGAAAAAACAATTTAATTGTAAGGGATATGAATTACCAGCTGACGAAGTAGATTCATTACTATCTCAAGGTCTTGTAGCCGCGGAAGTTGAACTTGTCTGGAATGAGCGAATCCAATTTACTCTAACTCAAGATTTAGTCTTTAAGCGATTAAAATGCTTAGATTACTTAGTTGATGAATTTCATGAAGCAAATAAACTTGATATAGATAATAATTCTCACCATGATGCTGAGTTAACCTTATTATCTGGGGAACTAAGAAGTTTATTTGACTTTTTAATACCACAGATCACAAATAAAAAGACAAAACAAGATAATTTTGAAGCAATAACAGCGATTTAACGGTAAAAATATTATGAAAAGGTTAAAAACATCATCAAAAATAATTAGCAGAACTTTTCTTGCTTGTATCATTTTTTCCTCATTAACAGCCTGTAAACACTGGTGGAGCACTGCAGCAGAGGATGAAAAAAATCCGTTTGCTGGAATGAGCGCAAAACAATTATATAATAATGGACTGCAAGATTTATCTAAGAAGCAATATTCTGACTCTATAAAGAAATTTGAGGCATTGGATACAATGTATCCTTTTAATGATTATGCTGAGCAGGCACAATTAAATCTCATCTATGCATATTATGAGAAAGATGATTTTCCATCTTCAGCGGCAACCGCAGAAAGATTTATCCACTTATATCCAAGATCGAAAAGAGTTGATTATGCTCACTACATGAAAGGTATGGCTAATTTCAATCAAGTGCGTGGAGCATTAGCGACTATTTTACCTATGGATTTATCCTGGCGTGATCCTGGTACTATGTCACAATCATACTCTGACTTTGCAACATTAGTTCAAAGATTTCCGCAAAGCCAGTATAAACCAAATGCTCTGCAACATATGATTTATCTGCGGAATATGTTTGCCCAAAGGGAATTAAATACAGCATTATATCAATATGAGAGAAAAATGTTTGTAGCAGCAATTGAAAGAGCGAATTATCTTCTAAGAACTTATCCTACAGCACCAAGTGCAAAAGAAGCATTAGCTATAGTGTACTATGCAGACTTAAATTTAGGATTAGAGCAGGCTGCTGAAGATAACAAAAAAGTGTATATAGCAACATATCATTCTGAGCCAAAACAAATTAAGCAAACTTTGTAGTTGCAATCAAAAAATATTCAATAAAATATTAAATTAGTATTTGCATTAATATTACTACTGTTATAGAATTTGCAGCGGAGAGGTGGCAGAGCGGTCGAATGCGGCGGTCTTGAAAACCGTTGAAGGGCAACCTTCCCAGGGTTCGAATCCCTGTCTCTCCGCCAAGTCTTAGTTGTAACTCATTGAATAGATAAACATTTTCTAAATCAGCTCTTCTTCAGGCTAACTTTTAGGCCAATTCTCTGAAAAAATTCAAATCAATTTAATCTCCAGAGAACTCATGAAAAGCCAAATACTACCATCTAAAGCCAGGGCCTACGCATGAATAGTTTACAATGTAAACATAAAGACATACATGCCGTCATTGCGAGTGTTAGCGAAGCAATCTAGATCGGCATTCTAATTGAAAATCGATCTGGATTGCTTCACTTCGTTCGCAAAGACGTCAGAATATTTTTCATGCGTAGGCCCTGGGCTGTCCCATTAAAAAAGTACCGTCGTTCCGAACGTATTGTTGAGATCTATGATCTACGCTTTTCTCGTTTTAACAATCTTGCTCGGCGCTTAATCTGGCGTTCGGTGAGCTTATTTTTTTTATCTTTGTATGGATTAACACTGCCTTTAAATTCTAGCCTTAATGGAGTACCTATCAACTGCAATTCATCTATAAATGCATTATTCAAATATCTTTTATAACTATCTGGCAGTTCGTCTACTTGATTACCATGAATAATAATAATTGGTGGATTATGCCCACCAGCATGTGCGTAACGTAGCTTGATTCTTCTTCCTCTCACTAGAGGTGTAGGATGCTTAGTTGTTAAATCTCTTAATATTCTGGTCAACTTAGGAGTAGATAAATCTAACATTGCTGACCTATAAGCCTGCATTATATCTTTAAATAGCAATCCAACACCACTTCCATGCAGGGCAGAAATGTATTTAATTTTAGCTAATTTTGCAAAATGTAATCGGCGACTTAATGTTTCTTTAACTTTCTCTTTGTATTCTTCATCCAAACCGTCCCACTTATTCACAACAATAACTAATCCTTGCCCTGATTCAATAATGAATCCTAAGAGATGCATATCTTGATCTGTTAGGCCTTCTGTGGCATCAAGTAACATTAAACAGACATTTGATTCTTTGATTGACTGAAGAGTTTTTATTACCGAAAATTTCTCAATCTTCTCATCAACTCTTGAACGTCTTCTGATTCCAGCTGTATCGACTAAAGTATATTTTTGATTTTCACGCTCAAATGGTATTTCAATACTATCTCTAGTAGTGCCTGGCATATCATAAACAATAACCCTTTCTTCACCTAAAATACGATTTACTAGAGTAGATTTACCTACATTTGGTCTACCAATAAAAGAAATTTTAATCGTGTTTGGATCTATCTCACCGTCACAGGCAGGAGCAAAATCACATGTCACTTCTTGGAGTAAACTATTTAAACCTCTACCATGCGTAGCAGAAACTCCATAAATATTGTCAAATCCTAAAGATCTAAAATCTGAGCAGGCTATCTCTTCATCCAATCCATCAATTTTATTAACAACTAAAAAAATTTTTTTCCCTAATCGTCGAATGTTGTTAGCGATATCAATATCTACTGGCGTAAGTCCAGAGCGAGCATCAACTAAAAAGAAAATTAAATCAGATTCATCTAAGGCTAATTCAGACTGCTTAGACATTAATTTATCAACTGCAATATCATCTACGCCGATACCGCCTGTATCCACAACTATAAATGCTTTATTCCCAAATTTTGCATCCCCATATTGCCGATCTCTGGTCAAACCAGGAAAATCAGCAACTAATGCATTTTGAGTTTTGGTGATACGGTTGAATAAAGTAGACTTGCCTACATTTGGTCTACCCACTAAAGCGATAATTGGAAACATAAAAATTCTCTAGAAATTAGCTGCGGCATTGTATCACAATTTATAATTTCGAAAAATTATTTACAGTGTTAGCGATCCAAATCGGCATTCTAATTGAAAATCGATCTGGACTGCTTCACTTCGTTCGCAACGACAGCATAATATTTTTCATGCGTAGGCCCTGGTTAGGCAATTAACTACGGTCCTTTGGATATAATCGAATTATTTTCTTTTATATTGTTTTCTTCTACGTTTTCTTCTGTTTTAACGACATCCTTAGCTGGTGTCAATTCAAACTTATATTGTACCCCTAACTTAATAAGCTGATTATATAATTTTTCCTCAGTCTTTTGGAAAAAACCGAAATAATCAGCTAGATATTTGACAAATGAATACACGAAGCTACTTTTTTCTTCACTCTTGTCTGCTGGTGATTTTGTATTTAATTGCGATGATAACTCTTTAACTATATTTGTAAACTTCGTCAATATATCATCATATTTACTCACATTATCACTGCACATATCACATATATCACTTAAATCGTCGTTGAAGTGCGGGTATGTTGATCTGTCTTGTACAAGGTTTTTGCTTACTCCATCCGCAACTAACTTTCGCAAATTTTTAGTAGCATTTTGAAGGTTTATATACTCAATAGGTTCGGCTAACTTTGCTACAGTAGATGTTTTTGTTTTACTAATAATCTCCTGGATTTTGTTAGAATATTGTTCATAAAAAACAGGCTGACCTTCTTTTGGACATTTATCATATAGTGCTTGAGCATAACTACTCAATATTGCTTGTCTAAACATTACCTCTATCGAACAATTTACATCTTCTTTCCCTGCATATTGAAGTCTACTATATTGATCATCACCGATGGCATTAACCACTGTATTTAGTAAATTACCATTATTGTCAAATATAGCTGGACGCACGCTATCCAATACATCTTGCAAATGTTGCGAGAAACCTCTACTCTTTACATCTTTTTTAAAATCATCAACACTAGGAACTATATATGCAAATCGTTCAAAACACCTGTTCGTAAATGCGCCTTTTATATCCACACAAGAACGAAAATTATTCTCTCCTGCATTATTTGTTTCCATAAAGCCAATAATGCCATCCTTCCATGTAGCACCAATCTCTTGTATTTCTTTTTGTATCTTTTGTATCTTTTTTATCTTTGCATCATTCACCCAATCATCCCATTTACCCATAGTAATTACACCAACATTCATACAAACATATATATATAATAGACTAAAAAAAAGTATCTTAGAAAAAGCAGTTGAGCTCTACTACGAATGCCCACTGCCATTAAGTTAAGAAAAACACTGTCATTCCCGCGAATGCGGGAATCTATTGTGCGCCA
>MHBB01000019.1:3254-3421 GCA_001803185.1 Legionellales bacterium RIFCSPHIGHO2_12_FULL_35_11 | reverse complement strand
ATTGATGAATAACGCTGGGTTGCTCTTGCTCTCCAAATAATAACCACCCAGGTGGTACCTTTAAACAAGCAGCAATATTGATCACCTTGTCATAATCAGGTAACGCATCACCGCGAATATAACGCCGACAGATTTGCTCAGACGCGCCTGCAAACTCTGCAAGTGTT
>MHBB01000019.1:0-3206 GCA_001803185.1 Legionellales bacterium RIFCSPHIGHO2_12_FULL_35_11 | reverse complement strand
TTCATGGCATCAATCAGACGACTTGAAAATTTTTTATACTTTCCTTTGGTCATAGTAATGATCACTTTAAATTTAATAAGCCAATATTATCATATCATTCGATATCAATCAATTTCATACGATATATTTAAAATAATTTCGATTAAAATATGTTGATATTAATTTTAATATCGTATTAAAATAAGTTTCGGAATCAATGGATTGTCATTAAGGATTGTAACGCATACTCCAACCACTCGCTATTGAAAAATTAACGATAAGTAATTTTAACAAGACAAGGGGTTATGATGCAAAATACAAACATTCAGGATGTAGCACAGCAAATATTTTTTATTACTGATCTGGAAAAGATCTTGGGACGTAACCGTCTTATAATAAGACGCTGGTGGTTGGAGGATAAATTTCCAAAGCCGGTAAAACTAAATGGTACCACTTTAGCTTGGCGTGCCAGAACTATCCATGAGTGGATTAGCGACAGCATGGGATAATAAGTAGCAAAAATTTTAGATACGATTTTAAAAGCTCCTGTTAGGGGCTTTTAATACAGTTTATTCCTAAATTTCACCTGCTCGTGCATAATAAATAGTGCCGATTCAAAGCAATGGCGCCAGCAAACCGCCAGCAAAAATTATTTGATAAGTTGCCATTTAGTTGCTCTGGACAGTCCGCTAGAATTGATTATTTTCAGTCTTTTTAAAGTGGTCATATCTTCGCGGAAGGTTTTTTCTGCTGGAGGGTTATCGAGTTTGTTAAAAATTTCTTTTAACGACATGGTTCCACCAGTTTCAAGAATGCTAACAATTTCTTTTTGACGTTGTGACAATTGATTCTGTGCGGTTGAGTGAAATGGGGAGTAACTGGTGTCGTATGCATTACGTCTTTGAATGGAAATACAACAGAAAAGCCATAAAACTCTTCTGAGAACTCTGGTTCAGGCGTGGTGTTGCTTTTGCAATACTCTACCATCCGAGTGGTGCCAGTGCCCCATTTTTCAATCCAACCTCTTTTGTAAAATACATTGGCAATTAGTTCATTACGCTGAAAGGAATGATGTGGTTTTTTTAATTGTTCCAGCGTGATTCCTGATGGTAAACTGCCAGGATTCCAAATTTCTAGACGGTCATCATAAATTGCTAAATGCGGTGATGCCGATCGCTCATTATAGTTGCGATGGCAAAATGCATTGATTAGTGCTTCCCTAAGTGCCAGTTGTGGAACAGCTGGCTGATCGATACGCTCCAATTTTCCAGGCTCAAAAAAGCTTGCGATAGGTAAGTGGCGATTAGCAAAATGATGTGCAAGCTGAATCAAGTGAAAGGCATTACCTTGCTCCCATTGATTATCTATAAATCCACCTAATTTATCTGCCCCGCGAAATCGAGCCATTTTTATTTCACAGCGTGAAAAGATTTTTTTGGTTTTTTTACAAAATAATACGACAGCAGCATTCGTGAGAACATTATTTTGTATTAAATCAAAATTAGTTAGAATTTGTTCTATGCTATAGTTTGTTGTTTCTGGACTGATTCGATTGTATTTTATCCCCTCTGCTACAGTGTTTCTTATTTCATCATAATCTAAATCGTCTATGTTATATTCATTAGTTAGGAATTCAACCCAATTATGATTAAGGTAAGCTCGTTGTACTATGAGTTGTTCATAACGATGCTGAGTCATTAGCGAGGTACTGGATTCCGTGCGTTCATAGGGGCGTGCATTATAGGCGTATGGTATATGCTTGCCTTGTGGTACTTCTAAAACAATGACTTGTAGGTTATCTGTAACGGGAAGATAATTGACTGTGATCTGTTCATTGGGTTCTATTTTTTTGATTTCATGAGCAATTTCGAGTTTTGTTTTATCGGTAACCTGTTGACCAATGAATTCACCATTGTCTTTGGCACCGAAGATGATGATACCCCCAGTGCCATTTAAAAATGCACATACGGTGTTAAATGCGGGTTTTATTTGTGCCGTGGATTTTTTAAACTCTACATGCTGTGATTCACCATCGCGAACAAGTTGTTTTAATTGAGTTATATTCATGTGGCAACTTCCTGTTTGGTATGATTTTGATATGGGCGTTGTAAGGTATTTTGATCTGCTTGCAATATCAATTGTTGAATACATTCTGACCATTGTTCTAACGCTTCTCGACGTTGAGGTAGCATTTCATTTTTGTTATAAGTTGCCATGATTTTTGGCATTTTATGCCCTAAACATTTTTCAATAACAACAGGATCAATATGTAGGGTTTCTCCCAGTTGAGTTGCAAATGTACGTCGTAAATCATGTGGTGTCCATTGTGGAATATTAAGGCGCTCTTGTATTCTAATGACAGCTTTCGGTAAAGCCTTGTCAGTCAATGGGTGATCACCTTTAGTGCTGGGTAATACGTAACAAGAAGCGCTGTGTTGCTTTAATTCGTTAAGTAGTATTTTAATTTGTGGGCTAAGGTGGATTTTCATAGCTGAGCCACTTTTAGTATGTTGGGTTGGTATTGTCCATAAAGATTGTTCAAAATCAAATTCATTCCATTGTGCTAATCTAAGCTCAGCAGTGCGTACACCAGTCAATAAAATTATTTTAATAGCTATTTTTATAGTAATAGTTATTTTACTAGCATCACTATCCAAAAACAGCCAAAGTTTTTTAATTTCGTCTTGGGTTAAAAAGCGGTCTCTTGGCTTCTCTAAACCACCAATGTCACGAGAACGTATGTTTATCGCAGGATTTGCAGTTAGTTCACCACGACTAACTGCATAATTAAATGCTTGTTTTAGTGTACTGAGTACTTTGTTTGCATGGACTAGTGAACCACGATTAACAATTAGATCTAATGCCTTGGTAATATCTATGGCTTGTATTTTTTCTAGCACTAAGTGGCCTAATGATGGAATTATATCAGCATCGATTAGTTGTTTAATTTGTTGAGGTTGTTTACGGCTTTTTTCTATATAACCAGTATACCAAGATAACATTAAGTGTTGTAATGTAAAATTTTGTTTTAGTTTTTGTTGTTCAGCATGAGCAATTGGGTGAATACCTTGTTCTTTTAAACTTTCTGCTTGTTTTTGTAGATCTCTAGCTTGTTTCAAACTGATTCCAGGATATTTACCCAGGGTCATTTTATAACGCGAGCCATTGAACGTGAAACGATAGATCCATGATTTGCTGCCACTTGGCATAACCCGCACTGCAAGGCC
>MHBB01000018.1:1080-3307 GCA_001803185.1 Legionellales bacterium RIFCSPHIGHO2_12_FULL_35_11 | reverse complement strand
AGTACACCTGCGCTTTTTCGAAGATCTGATCGTGGCAAGCTAACAACAAGCTGGGCGCTACTCATGTAAGTTATTGTTGCACGGCTCCTAAGCACCTTTTACAAATTTCAAAATACAAATTAACCAAAATTTCTAAGTCCCTTAAGCTAACACTTTCGTTTACTTTATGAATTGTCTTATTAACCGGACCAAGTTCAATTAATTCAACTCCATATGGAGCAATAAATCTTCCATCAGAAGTACCGCCACTTGTTGATAACTCTACCTCTACACCAACAATTTCCTTTATAACCGCGGCGCTTATTTCTATTAGTTTACTATTTACTGTTAAAAATGGTTCTCCACTCAAAGTCCATGTTATTTCTGGAATTAAATTATACTTATTAAAATAGTTATAAACTAAACTTTTAAGTGTTTCAGATGTTTGTTTTACTGAATAACGAAAATTAAAGCTCATCTCAAGATTACCAGGAATAACGTTTCCGGCTTTGCCACCAGCTTGAATATTAGTAACTTGAAAACTTGAAGCAGGGAAATTTTCATCAGCATCATTAAAATTATGCTTGGTTAAATCATTTAACGGACCTGCAATAAGATGAATTGGATTTTTAGCCAAATGTGGATAAGCTACATGCCCTTGCATACCATGTAAACTAAGCTTTCCGCTTAACGAACCACGCCGCCCTATTTTAATTACATCTCCAATAGTATTGGTACTAGATGGCTCGCCAACTATACAATAATCAGGCTTAATACCGCGCTCTATTAATTTTTGCATTACATAAGGAGTGCCATTTAAAAAATCATCTCCCTCTTCACCACTTGTAATCAAAAATCCTAATCTGCCAGAGGAATTTTGATATCTACTGACATATTGTTTAGCAAAAATCAACATACTAGCAAGGCTACCTTTCATATCAGCAACCCCTCGTCCATACAACATATTGTCTCGGTTAGTTAACTCGTATGGGTTGCTTTCCCAAGCAGCAAGATCACCTGCCGTGACAACATCTGTATGACCGGCAAAGATAAATAATGGGCCTTCCTCGCCAAACTGCGCATAAAAATTTGCAACAGGAGGATTATCAAAAGTTTCAATCTTAAAGTTTAATTTTTTTAAATAATTTTGCATATATTCCTGACAACCAACATCTTCAGGAGTAACTGATTTATACGTTACCAAATCACCTAGTATTTGTTCTAATTCAGAGCTAAATTCTGGCAAGTTACACTCCTCTTAGTAATTCATTAATACTTACTTTAGACCTAGTCTGCTCATCAACTTGTTTAACAATTACAGCGCAATACAAACTATGGCTGCTATCTACACTTGGTAAACTACCTGATACAACCACTGAACCAGCAGGGACTCGTCCATAAGTAATTTCACCAGTTAAGCGATTATAAATTTTAGTACTTTGCCCAATAAAAACACCCATCGATAAAACGGAATTTTTTTCAATTATTACGCCTTCTACTACCTCAGATCTCGCACCAATAAAACAATTATCTTCTATAATAGTCGGATTAGCTTGCAGGGGTTCAAGAACTCCACCAATCCCAACCCCACCAGATAAATGGACATTTTTTCCTATTTGAGCACAAGATCCAACGGTTGCCCAAGTATCTATCATGCATCCCTCGTCAATATACGCACCGATATTAGTATAAGAAGGCATCAATACTGTATTTTTTGCAACAAAAGCTCCATCACGCACAATTGCATGCGGCACAACTCTCACTCCTTGAGATATAAACTCTTCTGCAGATAATTTTTGATATTTTAATGGTATTTTATCGTAAAATTGACAATAATTTGCATCAATTACTGAGTTAGTATTTAACTTAAATGATAATAATACCGCTTTTTTCACCCATTGATTTACTACCCAATCCTCATTTATTTTGGTTGCAACTCGATATATGCCTCTATTTAATCCAGAAATAACTTCAGAAACACTATCACGTAATTCTTTAGGTGCAGATGATGGCGATATGGTATGAATTTGCGCAAAACACTCTTCGATGAGTTGTTCTAATGCATGCATTTTGAGTTCCTAATAAATTATTTTCTGAAAGTATATACTCAAATCATTTTTGAGCAAATTTAAATAGGCTTTTTCTAGGTTTATCCTAGAAAAAGCAGTTGAGATCGTAGCGAGAATGACTAATGTGCTGAATTTTAAAAATTTTTTCATGTTTTTTTGACGAAGGCATAGTCACCACT
>MHBB01000018.1:0-1066 GCA_001803185.1 Legionellales bacterium RIFCSPHIGHO2_12_FULL_35_11 | reverse complement strand
ACTATGGTGAGTTAAAAAAACATGAAAAAATCTTTAAAATTCAGTGCAGTAGGCATTCGTAGTAGAGCTCAACTGCTTTTTCTAGGTTTATACAGGGATTGTGACCGCGCGCAGTATAGTGTAGGATGTTTGTTAAAATAATAATAAATATCTATATGCGTTATTTAAATTGGTTAATAACAACAGCTAGCTTACTTGTTTTACAAGGATGTATCGCTAAAGGACCAGATCCAAGAGATCCGTACGAAAAAATTAACCGCAAAATATATGCTTTTAATGTTACCTTTGATAAATATCTTTTAAAACCTCCAGCAGAAGCTTATGTGAAAATTATTCCAAGTCGTGTTCGAGCTGGGATAAATAACGTATACAATAACGTGAATATGTTACCAACATTTGCTAACGATGTATTGCAAGCTGATTTGAACAGTGCAATTAAAGACTTTTGGCGCTTTGTAGCTAATTCTACAATTGGAATTGGCGGAATATTTGATCCGGCAAGTACTTTTAGCTTACCACCACACAGTAACGACTTAGGTCTTACTTTTGCTAAATGGGGGGACAAAAATTCTCCTTATATAATGATTCCTTTTCTTGGCCCAAGTACAATTCGAGATGGCATGGGGTTAATGTTTGACTGTGCACTATTTACCCCATATCCGTATATTGAACCGGATGCTTTATTATTTAGTATTTTAGGCTTACGATATGTAGATTTGCGCTCACAAATGCTTGATACCGATAAATTAATCAGTATGTCGTTAGATAAATATTCTTTTATTAGAGATGCGTATTTACAACATAGAAATTATTTAATAACTGGCGAATCTTCAAAGAAAGCCGAAGATTTATATATTGATGAGGATGAGGACGAAATTATCCCTCAAGAACCAGAGAATGGTACTCCTTCAAAATTTCCACTAACAACAGCGAGTTTAGAACTGGACTTTATGACTTTTTAAAGACATGTTCTAAAATGCGTCTTTGTTTGAGTAGAGCGGTTCCTTCTTTCGTTGTAGCCGCTCCCTCGTTAGCACCCATCGTGCCCTATTAAGGCAATGGGCGC
>MHBB01000017.1 GCA_001803185.1 Legionellales bacterium RIFCSPHIGHO2_12_FULL_35_11 | reverse complement strand
CGTGCTCGTTCTTTGAGTAAAATAGATTGCATTATTAATAATCCCCCCATCCGGCCTGTCGGCCACCTTCCCTCTGCGGAGGAAGGCGTTCTAAGTCATTTTTTCAGCATCTCGTGAAGTCAAAAGATTTTAAACAGGCTCTTATAACGCATAGTAGTTCATTAATCTAAAATAGATAGTTTTTGAATAATATCCAGAAAAAAATCGTTAGACCATAGATCAACAGCTTGCTTATCTTTTATAAAAGGTAAAATATCTTTTTTTGCATTTTTAAAATCAACGCTGTTAATTTTATCTGTGAGAAGAGCTAACAAATTTTCTCGTGTTAATTTATGCTTTTTATTCCACGCGTTACTTTGAATGAGACGGTCGCGTAAATGTGACAAATTGGCAGGAACATTTCTAGCAATATACCAGATAAGATCATACCAGTCGCGGCCTTTTACCCGTGATTGCCAGGGCCTGCAAAGTAATGCGTGAAGTTTCCCAGCAAATAAATCAGGTTGGCTTAAAGTCTTTACTGAAAAAGGAATAGGAAGAAGAAGATTTTTTACGTCCGTCGTAAAATTTCCTGGCGGATGAGTATCAATCTCCATTCTAATTTTAATCGTATTCATATGGTGAATTCGATCAATGAGTTGAGGCGCTGCTTCAATCACAATCAGTTGAGTTTTTGTTGTTGCTTTAATAAAGGCAGATTCTATCGAAGTTTTCATCGATTTATTTTTTGTTTCAACGGTCACTTGAAAGCCGAAGCTGTTCAATTCTTCAGTGATAGCTTGATTATAAAGAGTAAAATCAAAATTGTTATTGGGTTTTAGCAAGGTAAAATCCAGATCTTCTGAAAATCGATCAAGTCCATATAGAATGCGTAATGCAGTTCCTCCATAAAATGCAGCTTTTTCATAAAACTTGGCGCGCCATAACCCGAGAAGCGCAATTTCCTGAAAGATTTCTTTTAGCGCGTTAATATAATCTTGCTCTGAGCGACATTGATATTTTGTAAGCATTGTTTTAATGGTTGTGTTCATAATCAACGTTTCCATTTTTTGATGAATTCAATTAATAAATTTACGCGAGAATCTTTATATGTTTTGCTAATTTTTGATAAATCATTTGTTTTTAAAGAGCGTAAAGCGCTTTCATCTACTCGCATATCATTGAGCAAATAATCAGCCATTTCATCAATGTCTCTGATTATTATTTTTTTATCGGTTAAATGAATATGATCACATAACGCTTTTTCGGGCGATGCGATTAAAAAAGGACTATTTTTTGAATGTTCATTTAATTCGATACCAATAGGATATTGATTTGCATTCAGATAAGTATAGGTAAATTCTCCGACAGGGGTGGAAAATGATTTAATGCGTTTGGGAGTAATGCTTGTGAGCGTGGTAACTCGTTCTGGAATGAATCCATAAAATGCTAATGCATAACTCAGGGAAATAGCAGAGGGGCCATAGATTAAATTGGCCAATACTTCGGAAGAATAAGGAGTTTGCGCGACTGTTTTGCCAAAAATATAGAGCCCTTTTTTTACCCGAATAAGATCACCTGATTTTAACCATTCTGATATTTTATCTCGAGGATGTGCATATTGTCCTAATAAAGAAATGAGAAATTGATAATCAATTTCTTCTCGGTCTGCTATTTTCCTGACTGTTTCAATTTTCATTTTTTACTCCAATATGTCGATTATTATCCGACATACTGGATATATATACAAGCGGAGTAAGGCTACTTGTAAAATCCCGATTAAATTAAGGTCCCTGTGACACGGCTTTTCAAATGAGAACAATTCTCAATTGTATTGACATCCCCCCACCCAAAGAGGATACTAAAAACATCCTATTTTGATGAAAATGAAGAATATTATGCAACTCAAAGAGATGAAAGTGGGCAGTAAAGGCCGCATTCGACGTCTTTTGGCGGCGGAGCCGGCGTATCGACATCGATTGATTGCGATGGGTCTTCTGCCTGGCACGGAATTGACTGTTTCTCGTATTGCGCCGTTGGGCGATCCGCTTGAAATTCTCGTACGTGGTTTTGCGCTGAGTTTACGTAAACACGAAGCAACGTTATTAGAAATAGAAGAAATAAAAGAGGTAGTCACGTGCAGCGTCTGACGATTGGCATTGTTGGTAATCCAAATTGCGGCAAAACGACGATATTTAATGCGTTAACCGGTTCACATCAACGTGTTGGCAATTGGTCGGGTGTGACAGTTGAGCGGAAAAGCGGTTTTTTTAAATGGCAAAATACAACAGAGATCGGA
>MHBB01000016.1:42524-52832 GCA_001803185.1 Legionellales bacterium RIFCSPHIGHO2_12_FULL_35_11 | reverse complement strand
ACTCAAGGCGATCGTCACGCGCCTTCTGTGCCAATGAATCAGCCATATATGGATAAGGAACTAGGTGTTACTGCTGAAAATCCTGCCACAACAAAAGAATATGTTAATGCCTTGATTCAATATTGCACTCCAAATCTATTCGATAATATCGAAATCTCGCCATTTTACACTGTGAATGAAGCAGAGCGCTTATCTATTCTCACTCAATTTTTTTTAGCAGAGCTTAATATTGCATGCTATGAACAAGGCATAACTGTGGCTAATTTTGGTAAGAAGTTAGAAGATGATACTGAGCTTGCCAAAGATTTAACAACCGTAGTCAAAGAGGCATTAGAACACAGTGCCTCGGTAGAAGAGGCATTAGAACACAGTACCTCGGTAGAAGAAGCGCTTATTCAGTATATCAATACGCATAAAGCGCAGTTTGAATTAAAAGAGCTTATTGCTGAAAAAGGTATTCCAACGTTAAAAAAACGTTTTAAGTCACATTGGAAACAAATCAAAAAATCGCCTTATTTTGATGAGTTTATGCTGCTCGGTGAAAAAAACGGTTTATTTGTAACCCATCAAAACTTTATAGCCACTCATTTTGCAAATTTTTTACAAATTGGTTGGGAAGATAGTCGTCTTGATGCAGCAATAAAAGACTTTTGTAAGGTGAATAAGCCGGGTAATGTCATTCCCCATAAAAATGACCACATTCATGCTAACATTCAAGAAATAGAGATTGATTTATCGCACATGGATAATGATACCTTACAAGATTTATATGAAGATATAAACACCTACCCAGAGAAAGTCAAAAAAAAACTCCTCATACAATTTAAACAAGAACGCGCGGACTTTAAACCTAAAATTGATACCCAAAAATTCTTACAACATGTGGCTTATGGCGAGCAAAATGAAGCCGAAGCACTCCTGAAACAATACCCAGAATTAGCTGCAGCACTCTTGCAAGCTTATGATATTCCATTTACAGACTATTCCGGCCGTACGTTTACGTGCACAGCTTATGAGTACGCGTATTGGGCTAAAGACAGTCACATGCAGCGCATGTTAGAAGAATATATCCGAATAAATGAAGACACAAGACAATTGATTCTTCATCGGGTGCAAGACATAACAAAACCAGTGCCATCTACTACGCCTTCAGGCTTATGGGGACTACTCTTTGGGCCATCCACCAAACCACAAGGTTTGCAATATACTATGAAAGATAAGCAAGGCGTCTTGATAGAACATCAAGACGCAGGTTTTGACCTCACGCCATTAATAAATGCATTAAAGCATTATGTGTCTGAGTATAACAATAGGCCTCATAAAACTGCAGCTGATTGGAAAGTACTTGATAAAATCTGGGTAGAGGAAGTCGGCGGCGAACAGCGTAAGGTGGTTGCTCATATCGCCCATGAATACTGCAATCTTGACCGGTCTTTTGAAGATGTGAATAATAATAATGAGTTATTGAATGCCGATAATCCGGACAACCTAAAACGGAGCCTTAAATTTTATAACTATGATACCGCTAGCCATGATGTTTGGTTTTCTCCTAACTCCTATTCTGAAGATTCTGGATTGGGATTTTCATTCGGAATATTACTAGGATCGGGCCGCAGTGGCGCTTTCGGAGATACGCGGGTCGATAGTATCGGCGAGCAGGCTGGCGTTGATTCGGACGCATTAACGACCATTGGTAAAGTTAGAACTAAAGACTGCGAGCAGTCGCTACTAAATCTAAGCCAGCCACTAAATCCACAGGTGTCTCCATCTCACAGCCGCCATTAAGTTACTGTCTGCCTATGGCAGATCAATACCAATTTTAAAAATAATATTTTGACATTCATTATGCTTGTATTAGAATTAACTCTGGCATTAGTATCATGGTTAAACTATTCCTGATAGGCGGGAAACTATTAACCAATTTTCTAATAGTCATTGGACTATAAAAGTCAGATATAAATAATAAAAAGGAGTTTTAAATGAAAAAGTCTGTAATGTTACCATTGGTTCTTGTTTGCTCAACTTATTTAGGACTAAATGCAACTGCTTTCGCTAGTTGCTCTACTTGTGATAATGTAGCAGCAAATAATGACAATCCTGTTGCAGGGGCTGTTCAAGCTGCTGATGCTGCTGTGGATGATACCGCTAAAGGCGCGGAAGATGTTGTAAAAGGAACTGGCAAAGCCGCAAAAAGCGTTGGAACTGCGGTTGGTGATGCGATAACTGATGTAGGTGATGCTGTTACTGGTAATGATAAAAAATAATTTTATCATCATCTTGTTTGGCCCACTGCCATTAAGTTAAGGATTTTGTCATTCCCGCGAAGGCGGGAATCTATCCCTAAAGTGGCACTGTGCCTGCTTAGAAATAGATTCCCGCCTTCTAGGGAATGACAGTGTTTTTCTTAACTTAATGGCAGTGACCAGATAGGCAGGTTAAATTTTCACAGAACCAGAATGATACTCCTTAATCCCTTGTTTCCCAGAAACAATTAAGCTATCTGCTAAACGATGTGCAAAAATACCATTTTCAACAACACCCGGAATACAATTTATTAAATCTTCCATCTTTTTAATGTCGGACAAATCTAATCCGTAGACATCAATAATGATATTACCATTATCGGTAACAAAATTTTGTCTATATTGCGGATTTCCGCCTAAACTTAATAATTTTCGTCCAACTAGCCCTCGAGCCATAGGAATAACTTCTACTGCCACTGGAAAATCCCCTAGCCTCTTTACAAATTTACTTTCATCAACAATACAAACAAATTTCTCAGCAACATTTGCAAGAATTTTTTCTCGAGTCAACGCTCCGCCGCCGCCCTTAATCATAGCATAATTGGCATTTACTTCATCCGCACCATCTACAATCAAAGGCACACTATCAACTACATTTAGATCAAAAACTTGTATACCAACCGACTTTAGAAGTTTCTCACTAACACTAGAGCTGGCTACACATCCAGCAATTCGATGCTTTATCTTTGATAAAACATCGATAAATTCTGCAACAGTACTGCCAGAGCCAATACCAACAATAGAATTATCTTCTACAAAATCCAAAGCTTTAATTGCTGCTAATTTTTTTAATTCTTGCATATTAATTTAAAGCATCCATTGCAGGAACGTAAGGATAATCAAATTCATTAGCTACGGTCTTATAGGTAATTTGCCCACGATGAACATTCAGTCCATTTAAGAAATGTGGATCAGATGTTAATGCGTCTTTTACGCCCTTTTTAACTATTTTAAGAACGAAAGGTAAAGTTGCATTATTTAAAGCAAACGTAGAGGTACTAGGAACTGCTCCTGGCATGTTTGCCACACAATAATGTACAACATCATTCACTACATAAGTTGGCTGCTGATGCGTTGTTGGTCTACTTGTTTCAAAACAACCACCCTGATCTATAGCCACATCAACTAATACTGACCCTTTCGGCATGAAATCCAACATTTCTCTAGTAACAACTTTTGGAGCAGATGCACCAGGAACCAATACCGCGCCAATTACTAAATCAGCTACAGATAAGCTACGCTCTAATTCTTCAGCGGTCGGATAACAAGTAACAATTTTAGGTCCAAATTGAAAGTCTAACTCACGGAGTCTATTTAAAGAAGTATCCATTACTTTTACTTCCGCACCCATACCAACAGCTATTCTCAATGCATTAGTCCCAACAACCCCAGCACCGATAACTAACACATTAGCAGCAGCTACGCCTGGAACACCACCTAATAATTTTCCTGTACCGCCTTGAGCAGCTTCAAGACAATGAGCCCCAGCTTGAATTGATAAACGGCCTGCAACCTCTGACATTGGCGTTAATAATGGTAACCCGCCATTAGGCTGAGTAACTGTTTCATATGCTATAGCAGTTACACCAGAATCTTTAAGTAATCTAGTTTGCTGTGGATCTGGAGCTAGATGTAAATATGTAAATAAAGTTTGGCCTTCTCGTAACATTTTACATTCCACAGGTTGCGGCTCTTTAACTTTTACTATCATATCTGCTTTTGAGTACACTTCCTCGGCATTCTCAGCAATTGTTGCCCCTGCCGCAATATATTCTCCATCTGATATTCTAATTCCTTGACCAGCATTTTTTTCAATTAGAACTGCGCCTCCAGCCTTAATAATCTCTCTAACGCTACCTGGAACTAAACCAACACGATATTCTTGGGACTTTATTTCTTTAGGTACTCCAATTAACATTTTGCTAAACCTCTTGTTTTTAATTCACTAATAAATGCCGGTATAAAATCAAATAAATCTCCTACCAACCCATAAGTTGCGATTTGAAAGATAGGAGCATCTTCGTCACTATTTACCGCAACTATAACCTTTGAATCTTTCATTCCAGCTAAATGCTGCACCGCGCCTGAAATTCCCAAGGCAATATACAAATTAGGAGCAACAATTTTTCCTGTCTGTCCAACTTGATAATCATTCGGAGCAAATCCAGCATCCACGGCAGCACGAGATGCACCAACTGCTGCTCCTAAACAATCTGCTAGCTCTTCAACTAATTTAAATTTATCTATACTTTGTAAGCCTCTACCACCAGAAACTACAATATCAGCACCATTTAATTCAGGTCTAACTGATTTATGTACCTCTTGGCCAATAAATTTTGAATGAGTATTTTCAAAAGTATATGCTAGTTTTTCTACTCCACATGCTGACTCTTTGTTGCCAACTGCATCAAATGCACTGGCACGAATAGTTAAGGCTTTTTTCTCATCTAGCACTCTCACCTTTTCGATGGCATTACCCGCGTAAATTGGATGTAAAAATGTATTGCTATCTATAATTTCAGTAACGTCTGTAATTTGTGTTATATCTAATATTGCTGCGGCTCTAGGTAAAATATTTTTCCCAAATGTGCTGGAAGAAACTAAAATATGGGAAAATGACTCAGCGACTTTTCCCACTAATTTAGCAAGTGGCTCAGCTAAGTTAAAAGCATAGCACTCTTCATCTGCAAACCAAACTGACTCAACACCTAACAAATCAACAGCCTCTTTAACCACACTATCACATTTATAACCCGCAACAAGTAAAATCGGATTCTTATCTATTTGTAAGGCGGCTTGCACAACACACCTTGTAGATGGATTCATTATTTTATTATCATGTTCGACTATCACTAAAACACTCATAATTATCCTTAAATTACCTTGAACCTTACTTTCAGAGCCGTCCCATCACCAGGGCCTACGCATGAATAGTTTACAATGTAAACATAAAGGAATACATGCCGTCATTGCGAGTGTTAGCGAAGCAATCCAGATCGGCATTCTAATTGAAAATCGATCTGGATTGCTTCACTTCGTTCGCAACGACAGTACTTTTTCTAGGTTTAATGGGACAGACCTGTAAATACTTTTGAATCCAGCTGCAATTTATCAACTAACTCAGCAACTGATCCAACTTTAACGCCGGGCGCACGATCTTTTGGGTTTAGTATTTCCAATATTTCTGTACGATTTTTTAAGTCCAATCCTAGAGATCCTAATTCGATAACTTCTAATGGCTTTTGCTTAGACCTCATTATATTTGGCAAACTTGGGTAGCGTGGTTTATTTAAACGTAAATCTACACTTAAAACTGCCGGTAAATTAACCTCTAACTCTTCCGTACCAGCATCTACTTCGCGCTTTACTCTTACTGATTTATCAGTAATTTTTATTTCTGAGGCAAAAGTTGCTTGCGGCCAATCTAAAATACCAGCTAACATTTGTGGGGTCTGGTTACTGTCTGAATCAATAGCTTGTTTACCCATCAATACGATATCAGCTGTTTCTTTTTCTACAACTTTTTGTAATATTTTTGCAATATCTAGACTGCAATAAGTTTTTTGTGCTTGAATTAATATTGCCCTATCAGCCCCCAACGCCAAACCATGGCGCAGGGTCTCTTGAATTGCATTATCAGCGATTGACACAATAACAACTTCATGACAATCGCCTTTTTCTTTAAGACGAATAGCTTCTTCTAAAGCAATTTCATCAAAAGGATTCATAGACATTTTGATATTTTGGGTTTCCACCCCAGTTCCATCTGACTTTACCCGCACCCTAACGTACGGATCTACTACTCGCTTCACTGCAACTAATATTTTCATTTTTTCTCACTAATTTGCAACACGCCAAGTACCATCTGTTTGTCGGCATGCTCTTCCATGAATCTTTTCACTTTTGCCAGCTATAGTCGCATAAGTTACATACTCACGGCAAGGATCACCTTTTACATAATATGTCTTTGTTGGTTGAACGCGATATTGATTGCCATTATCCGGATTTTTCCAAGATACAGATCGCCCAACAGGTGCTGTTTCTAAGGCATTTTGCATTTCCATCTTGTCTTGTCTATCCATATATCGGCCAATATTTCCGCCTAAATATGCACCAACTAATGCTCCACCAACTGCCGCAACTACTTTACCATCTCCACTGCCAAATTGACTACCAAGTAAAGCTCCTGCTGCTCCACCAGACAATGCACCAACATTTTCATTAGTGATTGATGAACACGCTGAAGTTAAAACTGCTAAAGATAAAGCCACCAAACCAATTTTTTTCATAACTAAACCTCCTTTATTTTCTGCAAACTCGGCTGGATATTCTGGTCAGTAACTCATAAGCAATTGTATCTGCTGTATGACTTACTTCTTCTACTGGAATATTACCACCCCATAACTCTACTTCATCATCTAAAGACGCATTTTTACAATTTGTCAGGTCAACTGTCAACATATCCATCGAAACTCGCCCAACAACTGGGACTCGCTGCTCTCTTATCCACACATAAGAGTTTATTACATTTCTTGGGTAACCATCACCATAACCAACCGGAACAATACCAATAATACATGGCTCATCACTATGCCAAGTTGCACCATAGCCAATATCAATATTGGCCGGATAATGATAAATAGTCGTTAAACGTGACTTAAAATGCATAACTGGAAGTAAACCTAAATCTTTCCCTGTTTTTTCATTAAAAGGAGATACACCATACAACATAATTCCAGCTCGAACTATATCCCCTTGTGCATCAGGATTACTTAAAATTGCTGCGGAATTCGCTATACTTGTATCAATTTTATGATACGAACCTACTAAAGAATTAAATTTATCAACTTGAGATTGATTTCTATTATCCAAATCATTATCAGCACATGCTAAATGAGTCATTATTTTGATATCTTTCACCCAAGGACAAGCATTTAATTTCGTCATTACGCCAGGTATTTCATCAAGTTGAAATCCCAAACGATGCATGCCTGTATTTACTTTAATCCAAATTGATATTTTATTTGCAGATGGGTTATTTAAGAGCCAAGCTAGCTCTCGCTCTTGATGAATTGCAATTTGCAAATTTCTTGCATAAGCAATTTTAAATTCTTTTTCACTAAATATACCCTGAAATAAAATACAGTTAGCAGTATTGCAAATATTTTGTACTTTAATTGCTTCTTCAATACATGCTACCCCAAAACCATCTACATACGGTGCAAGAGTATTTACCACAGCATCAACTCCACATCCATATGCATTGCACTTTACCATAGCAATAACTTTTTTATTTTTCACATGTTGTTTTACAACTAATAAATTATGATAAAGTGCTTTTGTATCTATAAATACATAACTTGGCCGAGACATATTATCTGTCCCCTTGATATCCATTATATGATAAGTCTTCAAATCTAGTATATTTACCCAAAAATGCAACTCTTATTTTACCAATCGGGCCATTTCGTTGTTTTGCAATAATTACTTCAGCACATCCTTTATCAGGACTGTCTTCATTGTATACTTCATCACGATAAATAAAACAAATTAAATCAGCATCTTGCTCAATGGCACCTGACTCACGTAGATCTGACATAACTGGCCGCTTATCTTGCCTTTGCTCTAAGCTACGATTTAATTGTGACAAAGCAATAACAGGAACTTGTAGTTCCTTTGCTAATGACTTCAAACTACGCGAAATTTCAGAAATTTCTGCTGTTCTATTATCAGCTTTAAATCCAGGAGCTTTCATAAGCTGTAAATAATCCACAACTATCAAGCCTAATTGACCATGCTCTTTCATTACTCTTCTAGCACGTGCACGCATTTCCACTGGAGTTAACGCTGGGGTATCATCAATAAATAATGGTGACTCAGAAAGCATATGCACAGCGGAAGTTACTCTGGGCCAATCATCATCTGAAAGTTTACCTGTTCTTATTTTATGCTGATCAATTCTCCCGAGAGATGACATCATTCGCATAGCCAAAGAATCAGCCGGCATTTCCATAGAAAATACCAATACTGGTTTTTTACCTTGAATAACGGCATGCTCGGCCATGTTCATAGCCAAAGTTGTTTTACCCATGGAAGGCCTTCCAGCGACTATCACCAAGTCTGAAATTTGCAGACCAGAAGTTAATTCATCTAAATCTGTAAGACCAGTTGAAAGACCAGTGATCGCCTCATTACTATGGTACAGTTTATCTATTCTTTCAACAGCTCTCGTTAAAACTGTCTTAATTCCTTCCGGACCACCATCTGCTGCAGTTTGCTCAGCTATCGCAAAAACTTTACTCTCAGCTAAATCTAACAGCTCAGAAACTTCTCGCTCACCAGGGTTATATGCCGCATCAGCTATGTCAGCTGCGACTGATATCAACTGCCTTTGGACAGATTTTTCTCGAACGATATCAGCATACGCAGAAACATTCGCAACGCTTGGTGTATTATTAGCCAACTCAAAAAGATAGACCTCTCCACCAGACTCATCCAAATGATTATTAGATTTTAAGGTATCAAGAATAGTAACTACGTCAAAAGGTTGATCTTTACTAGCTAAACTTACAATGGCCTTAAATATTACTTTATGCTCAGGACGATAAAAATCGGCTTCCGTAAGCTTTGGACCAACTTTATCCCAGCTCTGGTTTTCTAGCATTAAACCACCTAAAATTGCTTGCTCAGCTTCAACAGAGTGTGGCGGCCTTTTTAAGTTATCAATAGAATTGTTTCTAGACTTTAAATCTAACATTAGTAATATTTCTACACATTAAAAACTATATTGTAATACCGTATATTAATATGAGCAATCGTTAACTTAATTGCAGTGGAGATGGGACAGACCTAAGTCTGTCCCTAAAGAAGATTTAGGTTTAATATGATATATACTGCGCGCGGTCAAAAACTTCAGATTGTGACCGCGCGCAGTATATCAAGCAACTAACTCAAATAACTGATATCCAACAAATGCAGATATTGCTATCACACCAGATATTTCTAAAAACTTAATAAAAATATTTTCTTTTGAGTCAGAAAATACATAATCATTGGCAGATAAATCTTCAACATTATCTGTCGCTAAAAATAATGGCTGTTCACCATAAAAACCTGCCCACCAACCATCATTCCACTGTTCATTTTCTAAAGTACCAGCAGCAAAAGGATTTGCGTCTTCAGGAACACTAGCCAGAGCACTCTCATATCCATAACTATAAGATTCCTCGACATTAGGATGGTCAATATTAAATTTTAATTTTAAATGCGATAGTAAAATTTTTGTATCACTCATTTTAATCTCCTTTACCTAAGGAGCTAAACGACAAATGCTCCAGGTGTTATTCTTATAGTAATACTTTATTCTGTCATGCAAGCGATTATCTCGACCTTGCCAAAATTCTACTTCTATTGGAGTAAGTTGATAGCCACCCCAATACTCGGGGCGATGAATTTCCTTACCAGTAAACTGCTCTTTTAATTTATTAAAATCAGCACACAGCTCATCACGACCACTGATTTCCCTGCTTTGCGGTGAAGCTATTGCGCTAAGTTGGCTATCGACAGGCCTAGAGTGAAAATATTCATCAGCCATTTTATCACTTACTTTGTCAATATATCCACGGATACGAACTTGTCTCATTTGCAAAGGCCAGTAAAAATTTAATGCAGCCTTTGGATTAAAATCAAGTTGCAATCCTTTAGCACTATAATAATTGGTATAGAAGACAAATGTATCTTTGTCCAGTCCCTTTAATAAAACAACTCTAGAATCTGGAAATCCATGCTCATCAACTGTAGATAATACCATCGCATTGGGAGTATTTGGCTCTGATTGAGCATAATCATTTAACCAAATTTCAAACTGTCTAAGTGGATTTAGACTAATATCATGTTCAAGTAATTTGTCATTACCATATTCTTCTCGAATATTGGCTAATTCTTTAATAGTATGTTTACTTTTCATTTTAGAAAACCGCCGGAATAATTTTTTATGTATCACTAC
>MHBB01000016.1:1974-42462 GCA_001803185.1 Legionellales bacterium RIFCSPHIGHO2_12_FULL_35_11 | reverse complement strand
CGCCACTTTATGGATAGATTCCCGCCTTCGCGGGAATGACAAAATCCTTAACTTAATGGCAGTGACCAGCCGGTGATCTCCTTAACGGCTTCGCCTAAAAATGCTGGTGAATTAACAGTTTTAACTCCGGCAGCTTCCAGTGCTTTGAATTTTTCATTAGCACTTCCTTTACCACCAGAAATAATTGCCCCAGCATGCCCCATTCTTTTTCCAGAAGGCGCTGTAACACCAGCAATGTAAGATACAACAGGCTTAGTAACATTAGATTTAATATATTCTGCTGCTTCTTCTTCTGCGCTACCACCAATTTCTCCAACTAAAATAATTGCTTCAGTAGCAGCATCTTTTTCAAACAGCTCTAAAATATCTATAAAATTACTTCCAGGTATAGGATCACCACCAATTCCAACACAACTACTTTGTCCAAAACCTATGTTTGTTGTTTGCCATACAGCTTCATAAGTAAGCGTACCTGAACGAGACACTATTCCAACCTTACCTGGTTTATGAATAGAACCAGGCATAATACCAATTTTACACTCACCAGGCGTAATCACTCCAGGGCAATTAGGGCCAATTAGTCGCGCATTAGTATTAATTTCCAGATACAACTTAACTTGCAACATATCTAATACTGGAATTCCCTCTGTAATACATACTATAAGTTCAATTCCAGACTCAGCTGCTTCAATTATAGAATCTTTACAAAATGGAGCAGGCACATAAATCACACTAGCTGTAGCCCCTGTTTCTGTAACAGCTTCTTTAACAGTGTTAAAAACTGGTAAATCTAGGCAAATTTGCCCACCCTTTCCAGGAGTAACACCTCCTACCATTTTAGTACCATATTCTATAGCTTGCTCTGTATGAAACATGCCTTGTCTGCCAGTAAATCCCTGACAAATTACTTTTGTATTTTTATTTACTAATATACTCATTATAACCTCATCAATTAAGCCGCTTTAACCTAGAAAAAGCAGTTAAGCTCGTAGCGAGAATTCGTAGTAGAGCTCAACTGCTTTTTTTAGGTTTAACTTGGGCTACGATTTTTTGCGCCGCGTCAGTCAAGCTATCTGCTGCGATGACGTTCAAATCACTTTCATTTAAAGTCTTGGCTCCTAAATCTGCGTTATTTCCTTCTAATCTAACAACTACCGGTATGCTTAAGCCTACCTCTTTTACTGCTTCTAAAATACCTTCTGCTATTAGATCACAGCGCACAATACCACCAAAAATATTAACTAATATTCCTTTAACATTTTCATCTGATAAAATAATCTTGAACGCCTCTGTAACTCTTTCTTTAGTAGCGCCGCCACCAACATCTAAGAAATTAGCTGGGTCTCCGCCATTTAACTTAATGACATCCATAGTTGCCATCGCTAAACCAGCTCCATTTACCATGCATCCTATCGTTCCATCCAATGGTATATAATTTAATTCCCAATCATGCGCTCTGTTTTCCCGCTCATCTTCCTGAGTAGAATCCCGCATTTCTTTCAAATCAGGCTGTCGATATAGAGCATTCGAATCAAGGCTTATTTTTGCATCTAAGCAAACTAAATTGCCGGCGTTAGTAACTACTAATGGATTGATTTCAAGTAAATTCAAATCGCAATCAACAAACATTTTTCCAAGGCCAGTTAATAATTTAGTAAACTGAGTAATTTGTTTATCAACTAGTCCTAATTTAAATGCAATTTCTCTACATTGATAAGGCATAATCCCTACTAGGGGATCCATAGTAACTGTCAGAATTTTTTCTGGTGTGTGTTCTGCTACAGTTTCAATTTCCATTCCACCTTCTGTGGAAGCCATAAAAACAACACGCCTAGTAGATCTATCAACTACCGCACCTAAATATAATTCTCGACCGATATCACTAACTTCTTCTACTAAAATAGCATTAATAGGTTGACCTCTTTCGTCTGTTTGATATGTTACAAGTCTAGTGCCAAACAAACTCTTCGTAAAATCTGACAGCTCATCTCGAGATTTTAAAACTTTCACGCCACCAGCTTTTCCTCGACCACCTGCATGAACTTGAGCTTTTGCAACACACTTATCTAAACCTAATTGTTCAGCAACCTTAACACAATCATCAACATTATAAGCAACCTGTCCTCTAGGAATAGGAAAACCATACCTTGCAAGCAAAAGTTTTGCCTGATATTCATGTAAATTCATTTGTATATATATCCTAAATCAAATATTAAGTAATAAACGAGAAGGGTCTTCCAGGAGCTCTTTCACGCTAACTAAAAATTGCACAGAATCTTTACCATCGATTAAACGGTGGTCATAAGATAGAGCAAGATACATCATTGGGCGAATAACTATTTCTCCATCAACAACTACTGGCCGTTGTTCAATTTTATGCATTCCTAATATTGCTGTTTGTGGTGGATTTAAAATTGGCATTGATAAAAGAGAACCGAAAACTCCTCCATTAGTAATGGTAAAAGTACCACCTTGCATTTCCTCTAAAGATAATTTACCAGATCTAGCCTTACCAGCATAATCACCAATAGCACTTTCTATTTCAGCTAAACCTAAAGTATCTGCGTCACGAATCACTGGCACTACTAATCCTCTATCTGTAGAAACAGCAATTCCAATATCATAGAACCCATGATACACAACGTCAGTATCATCTAATGAAGCATTAACATTAGGAAATCTTTTTAAAGATTCACATACGGCTTTAGTGAAAAAGGACATAAATCCTAATTTAACACCATGTTTCTTTTCAAATATATCTTTATATTTAACTCTTAAATCCATTACAGACTTAAGATCTACTTCATTGAATGTTGTTAACATAGCGGCATTGTGCTGAGCTGCTAGTAATCTTTCTGCAACTTTAGCCCTAAGTCTAGACATTGGCACACGACGCTCTTCTCGAGCAGATGCATTAAACGTAGCTGAAGCTATAGAAGACTGGGCTGCTGATGACTTAGAACCAGACAAATGTTTCGCAACGTCCTCTTTAGTTATTCTGCCACCATCACCGCTTGCAGTAATATCAGATGCATTAAGATCATGTTCGGCAATTAGTCTTCTAACTCCAGGCCCAGCTACCAAATTGTCTTTGCCATCATCTGACTTTTCGTTATTTTCTTCTTTAGATGCTACTTCTGACTGCTTGGATGCTGCAGATCCTACTGACATTTTAGCCAATACTTGACCTGCTGTAACAACATCTCCTTCTTTAAATAAAATTTCATCTATTACACCATTTGCAGTAGCTGGCACTTCCAAAACTACCTTATCAGTTTCTAGATCTAAAATATTTTCATCTCGTTGCACGCTATCACCAACTTTTTTATGCCAAGCCGCAATTGTCGCGTCGGCAACTGATTCTGGTAAAGCTGGTACTTTTATTTCAATTGACATTTGTATACCCTATATATTTTTTGTTAGTGCTTCATTAACCAATTCCGCTTGTTGTTCTGCATGCGCCTTGGAACTTCCTCCAGCTGGAGCAGCTGCAAAACCTCGTCCAGCATATGATAAAGTTTGATCTGGTTTCAGACATAACTCAATATTATGCTGAGATGAAAACCATACTCCCTGATTTTGAGGTTCTTCCTGACACCAAACAATACTTTTCACTTTCGGATACTTGGCCAATACATCTTCAAGTTCATGATGCGGAAAAGGATATAATTGTTCTAATCGAACAATTGCAACATTTTCCAAATTATCATCTCTTCGTTTTTGCAAAAGGTCATAATACACCTTACCGCAACATAATACGACTCTTGTCACTTTTTTAGATTCAAGATCATCTATTTCAGGAATTACATTATGGAAACTACCGCTTGTTAAATCTTCCATACTTGATACAGCTAATTTGTGTCTTAACAAACTTTTTGGAGTCATAATAATTAGTGGCTTGCGTAATTTTCTAAGCATTTGTCTACGTAATAAATGGAAAATTTGCGCAGGCGTTGTTGGCGTACAAACTTGGATATTTTGCTGGGCACACAACTGCATATATCTTTCAAGCCTAGCAGATGAGTGTTCAGGACCTTGTCCTTCATAACCGTGTGGTAACAACATTACTAAACCACACAATCGCCCCCATTTTTGTTCGCCAGAACTGATAAATTGATCAATTACGACTTGTGCTCCATTAGCAAAATCACCGAACTGTGCCTCCCACAATACTAAAGCAGTAGGATCACAAGATGAATATCCATACTCAAAGGCTAGTACAGCTTCTTCAGATAAAACTGAATCTATAACTAAAAAATCTTTCTGCGGGAAACGAACTGCATTATTCAAAGGAATAAATTTTTCACCAGTTTTTTGGTCATGCAAAACAGCATGTCGATGCGCAAAAGTACCTCTTCCACAATCTTGCCCTGATAGCCTAACCTCATAACCTTCATCCAATAAACTCGCATATGCTAAGTGCTCAGCAAATCCCCAATTCATTAGCAATTCACCATCAGACATTTTTTGTCGCTCTTCTAATAGGCGCTTTACAACAGGATGCACAATGAATGATTCTGGTATATTTAAATTTTTTTGTGTTAAATCTTTTAATACAGCAGGCTTAATTGATGTATCGGCTTGATCAGTCCACTTCGCAGAAATATAAGGATCCCAATCCAGACCAATCCTATTTTTATAGCTATCTTTAACTAAATTTACAACCGGCTCCCCTTTATCAATTTTTTGCCGATATTTTTCTATCATTTCATCTACTTCTGCTGGAGTAACGACACCAAGGCTAATTAATTTTTCAGCATATAGTTTCTGTAATGGCAGCATAGTTTTAATTTTTTGATACATTAGCGGTTGAGTAATTGAAGGTTCATCAGCTTCATTGTGTCCATTTCGGCGGAAACAAACTAAATCTAATACAACATCCTTCTTGAATTTCATTCTATATTCAAAAGCAAGCTTAGTTGCGAAAACTACAGCCTCAGGATCATTTCCGTTAACATGAATAATTGGAGCCTGAACCATTTTAGCTATTTCAGTACAATAATATGTCGACCTGGCGGCGTGTGGTTCACTGGTTGTGAAACCAATTTGATTGTTGATTACAACGTGTATAGTACCACCGGTACTATACCCAGGAGACTGAGAAAAATTAAATGTTTCCATAACCACGCCTTGACCAGCAAAGGCAGCATCGCCATGAATAACTACAGGAATAACTTGTTTCTTTTCTTTCAAATCGTTCAAACGATGCAGTCTAGATCTAGCAGATCCTTCAACTACTGGTCCAATTATTTCTAAATGCGATGGATTGAAAGCTAAAACAACATGCGTAACTTTACCAGGCTCAGTAGAAATATCAGAAGAAAATCCTAAGTGATATTTTACATCTCCACTTATATCTTGATTAATAGTACCTTCAAACTCTTGAAATAATACCTCTGGCTTTTTACCTAAAACATTAATTAAAACATTCAACCTGCCACGATGGGCCATGCCAATAACAACTTCTTTTACATCGTCATGACAACTACGGCGCACTATCTCATTCATCATTGGAATTAAAGCATCTCCACCTTCCAATGAAAAACGCTTTTGACCTACATATCTAGTTGCCAAATAGCGCTCTAAACCATCTGCCGTTATTAATTCACCTAAAATTTGTTTTTGTTTTTCCGTAGAGAATGTTCCCTTACCGCGAACTGATTCAAATTTTTCCTCAATCCATTTAGTCTCTTCTGTACTAGAGATATGCATGTACTGTAAACCAATATTGCTACAGTATGTCTCCCTTAATTGCTTATAAATTTCTTCTAAGGATATTCTAGATTCAGAAAATGTATCTCCAGCATAAAACAACTCGTTTTTATTCGCTTCCGTCAAATTATGGAATTTTAATTCAAGACTTGGAATATCCAGCTTATGAGCCATTTCTAGTGGGTCTAAATTTGCAGCATGATGACCATGAGCACGATATGAATTAATCAAATCGGTAACATTCATCTGTTTATTACTGCCAGCAACAATTTCGATATTTGCTGATTTATTTTTAGCTAAATTTAAAAAATAATCTCGAATATCTTGATGGGATATATCTGCACCATTTCCATTTTTTACACTTAAACCATCAAATACCCCCTTCCAATCAGCAGAAATGTTTTTGGGATTTTGCAAATACTCTTCATACAGCCCATCAACATAGGCCATATTTCCACCTGACAAATAGGCATCAGCCCATTCTTGTTGCAGCGAATCGCTACTCATTTTTTAATCTCCAAAGGATTTATGTTTCATCTTTTAGCATTTGTTTGCGAATATTTCCTATCGCTTCTGTTGGATTCAATCCTTTGGGACAAACATTTGCACAATTCATAATTGTCCTACAGCGAAACACACTAAAAGGGTCTTGCAATTTTCCTAAACGATGTTCGGTAGCTATATCACGACTATCTGCTAAAAATCTTTGAGCTTGTAATAAACCAGCTGGGCCAATAAATTTTTCCGGATTCCACCAATAAGACGGGCATGAACTTGTACAGCAAGCGCATAATATGCACTCATATAAGCCATCTAGCTTGGCTCTTTCTTCTGGTGATTGTAAGCGCTCTTTAGCTGGAGCTACAGTATCATTTTGTAAATATGGCTCTACTTTCTCATACTGGTGGTAAAATTGGGTCATATCTACAACTAGATCACGAATAACTGGAAATCCAGATAGTGGTCTAATAACAATTTTATTGGTATTAAGTTTAGATAGGTGAGTAATACAAGCAAGTCCATTTTTACCATTTATATTCATACCATCCGAACCGCAAACTCCCTCACGACAAGAACGGCGATATGTAATTGTTGCATCTTGCTCTGCTTTTAATCTCTCTAGTAATGTCAATACCATCGGATCACTATTAGCATCTATAGTTAACGAATAATCTTGCATATATGGTTTTTTATCCACTTCTGGATTATATCGGTATATTGACAGACTCACATTCCGGATATCAGTCATTTTTCTTCCTCTTTAATAAACTCGATCAATAGGTTCTAATGGCGCAACATCTCTTGGTGAGACATTAACCGGACGAAAATCAATAGCATCATCACTCATATGATAAACTGTATGTTTTATCCATTTTGCATCATCACGTTTTGGATAGTCTTCTCGACTATGAGCTCCGCGGCTTTCTGTTCTGGTTATTGCAGATTTTGCTGTTGCATAAGCTGTAGCCATCAAGTTGTCTAACTCTAACGCTGATACAAGCTCTGTATTAAATACTTTACTTTTATCAAGTAGCTTTGCCTTTCCTAACCGCTCACGTAAAGCATCTAATCTTTTTAAACCTTTTTCTAAAACTTCACCTGTTCTGAATACACCAAAATCAGATTGCATCACCCGCTGCATTTCATCACGAATTACCGCTGGATTTTCTCCGTCTTTTGAGTTTTGCCAACGATTATAACGAGATAATGAAAAAGCAATATCATCATCAGAAACAGAACCAACTTCTGGAACTTCATTCGCAGCCCAAAGTGCTTCAACATGCATTCCAGCAGCTCGACCAAATACAACTAGGTCTAATAATGAATTTCCACCAAGACGATTTGCACCATGGATAGACACACATGCGCATTCACCTACCGCATATAACCCTTCCACTATTTCATCTTTGCCATATCTAGCAGTGATAACTTGGCCATGCATATTTGTAGGAATACCACCCATACTATAATGACAAGTAGGTACAACTGGTATCGGATCAACAATTGGGTCAACACCTGCAAATTGTTTAGACAATTCACGAATTCCCGGAAGCCTTGAATTAATCAAATCTGCGCCAAGGTGATCTAGTTTCAACTTAACACAATCTACACCTTCAATATTGAATCCATTGCCATGTCTGATTTCTAAAGCTATAGCTCTAGAAACAACATCACGGGAAGCCAAATCCTTAACATGAGGTGCATAACGCTCCATAAAGCGCTCACCATCTTTATTAATTAGGTATCCTCCCTCTCCACGCGACCCCTCTGTAACTAAAGTACCTGCTCCTGCAATCCCAGTTGGATGAAACTGCCACATTTCCATATCTTGTAATGGAATACCAGCACGCAACGCCATACCATATCCATCGCCTGTATTAATATGAGCGTTAGTTGTTGATTGGAATATTCTTCCAGCGCCACCTGTTGCTAGTATACAAATTCTAGATTGGAAAAAAACAATCTCGCCAGTTTCAATACACATAGCGGTTAGGCCTGCTATTTTTCCATGCGAATCCTTAACAAAATCTAGTGCATACCACTCGCTGAAAATCTGTGTCTTAACTTTTAAATTCTGTTGATACAAAGTATGTAGTAATGCATGCCCAGTTCTATCTGCAGCGGCAGCTGTTCTAGCTGCTTGCTCTCCGCCGTAATTCTTTGACTGCCCGCCAAACTGTCTTTGGTAAATCTTCCCATTATCCATTCTAGAAAAAGGCAATCCCATATGTTCTAATTCATATACGGCCTCAGGGCCTGTTTTACAAAAGTATTCAATAGCATCTTGATCACCAATAAAATCTGCGCCTTTTACGGTGTCATACATATGCCAACGCCAATCATCTTCGTGAGAGTTTCCAAGTGATACTGTGATGCCTCCTTGGGCTGATACAGTATGTGAACGAGTTGGAAAAACCTTAGAAATAAGAGCTACTTTCATGTCAGATGACTTGGCAAGCTGATAAGCAGCACGCATTCCAGCTCCGCCAGCCCCAATAATTACCGCATCAAATCTATTTTTTGCAATTGCCATATCACTGTCCCCAAACAATCATGATACCCCAAAGAAACTGTCCGCCCAAAAATATAGCAATTATTGCTTGCACAGGAATTCGAATGAGAGTGTTATTAATGTAGTCTGTAGTTACTGTCCAAAGACCTATCCAGGCATGTAACAAAACAAAAAATAAAGCAATGATAGTTGCTATTTGCATCGAAACTAGAAAAAATAAATCATGCCATTTATAAAAATCTAATGGCATATTCGTTACCATAAAGATAAAAATAAACAACAAATAAAAAAACAAATAAACAGCAGAAACACGCTGAATCAACCAATCTTTTAAGCCATTACCAGTTAAACTTGTTACATTGGGCAACATATCCAGACCCCTAATAATATTATAGTTATAAATGCAACGACAATAACAGCCAAGGCACTTCTTTTGGCTTTTGCAATATCTTCTCCTATACCTAAATCTAAGAGAATATGCCTAATTCCAGCTATCACGTGATACGTCAATGCACTAGCAAACATCCATATCCCAAATTTACCATGCTGTGTTGCTAGCAATGCTTGCAATTCATCAAATGAAGATCTTGAATACAAAGATAAGTTTAAAATATACAAAATAAATGGTAGTAATAAAAAAATCACAACCCCTGAAACACGATGCAAAATAGATGCAACAGCGGTTGATGGAAATTTAAAACTAGCCAAGTCCAAATTCACCGGTCTTTTCTGATTCACTCTTGATTTCTTCCTTAGTTGTTATTATTTAACCTCTGCCTTTATCTAACTTTCAGGACTTACGATAGCCACATCTATACTCAATAAAATTAAATTATAGCATAAATTTTTATACTTCCTAAAGCCCTAAATTATCCTTCTTAAATATCCTATCCGCTCTATAACTGGAGCGAACTAAAGGTCCAGATGCCACTTCAAAAAAGCCTAGTTTTAAGCCAACTTCTCGAAAATAATTAAATTTTTCTATACTTACATACCTTAAAACTGGCAAATGATTTTTAGTTGGCTGTAAATATTGGCCTAAAGTAAGTATATCAACATTCACTGCTCTAAGATCATGCATAGTTTGCAAGACCTCTTCATCTATTTCGCCCAAACCAAGCATTAAGCTAGTCTTTGTGAAAATTTCTGGCTTATATTTTTTTGCAAAATTTAAAACATCTATTGTTTTTTTATATCCAGCTCGATTATCTCGAACAGGATGAGTTAGTCTTTCGACTGTTTCAATATTTTGGGCAAACACGTCTAAGCCGCTATCTAGAACTATTTGAATATCCCTTTCTATACCACTAAAATCAGGGGTTAAAGCTTCAATTTTAGTATTTGGACATAGCCTCTTTATTGCTTTTATAGAGTCAGCATAATGCGTTGCACCACCATCAGGTAAATCATCTCTATCTACGGAAGTCAGTACTACGTAATCCAAATTCATAATTTGAACGCTTTTAGCACTATTTTCAGGCTCATTAGGATCTAACCATCCGTTAGGATTTCCTGTATCTACCGAACAAAATTTACATGCTCTTGTACATACATCTCCCATTAACATGATAGTTGCCGTTCCATGCGACCAGCACTCAGCGATATTTGGACACTTGGCCTCTTCACACACTGTAGACAGCTTATGTTCTTTAACATCTTGTTTAACTTTAAGATAAGTTGGTGATGTATGACTCTTAACTCTCAACCAGTCAGGCTTTGGCAAACGAGTATGTTCTTTAGAGTCAGATTTAATACCATCTTTAATCGCGGCAAAACCTTTGTCCGTCAGATATTTTTTTCCGCTCTCAACAACAATTGGGAAGTCACTTAACTTTTTCATTCAAAATCAACTCATAAATATTTAGGAATTTTCGCCTCATTATATATGTAAACAACCCTAATTCCAAAGCTACTAAATAAAACGACACCATAACATCACTTAAGTAGTGGCAAGTTAGTAATACTCTACTTGCCATAACTAAGAAGCAAATAGATAAAAACCAATAAATACACCTGGGAAACAAAATTGCCAGACCAAGTGTAATGCTAGCTATAGCTGTGGTATGACCAGAAGGAAATGAGTGAAAATTTTGTGTATTATTGTAACCAAAAAAACCGAAAATATTACTATCAAACAAAACTATCGGTCTTGCTCTACCTAGAAGGTGCTTTGAAATAATTGTAATTGAATATGGAAACAAGAACATTAACCACAACATCCATGTCCTAATATAGGCGGCACTATTTCGAAAAATATATTTAAAAACAAGGGCGATAAGCGGCAACAATACTAAATATATTTTGCCATTTCCTAAAATAGTAATCCATTCTAATAATGGAAAATTTTGGCTAAGATTTAGTTTATAAAAAAACAAAGCTATCTTCTTATCGGCAAAAAAATATATTAATCCAGCTATAAAAACAAAAAACAGCATCACAACTGGCTTAAGCATAAACTTTAATAATTTATTAAAAGTCAACATATTTATATATCTCCTACAGGGCCACCCTGACATCTCCTATAACTAACAAACTCTTATACTACGTAACGCTTCCCTAATTAACTCTTCTGATGTTTGACTGCCATCACTTATTTTTTCAATTACCTTCGTTGCTTCTTGTTTTTTAAATCCTAATGACTCTAAAGCAGAAATTGCCTCATCAATATTTGTATTCTGTGGTTTACTCGGAGAGTAATTTATCCCCGCTGCAGATAAATTATTTATGCTATCTTTCATTTCAACCACCAATCTACTAGCCGTTTTTTTTCCTATACCCGGAAGCTTGGTAAGCAACTCCACATTCTGGCCTTGAATACAACTTATAAATTCTGCCGGCAAAATACTTGATAAAATTGCAATTGCAAGCTTTGGCCCTACGCCATTTACTTTAATTAATGCTCGAAACAGTGACCTTTCATTCTTATCTATAAAACCATATAACAAAAAAGCATCTTCTCGAACAACAGTGTGAATATATAAAGATATTAGTTCGCTTTTTGACTCGATATTAAAAAATGTAATTAAAGATGTCTCCACATCATATCCAACCCCTCCAACATCAAGAATTACTTTCCCTGGTTGCTCCTTTTCAATTATTTTACCACGCAACCATCCTATCATCGCCCTCTCCTAAAATAATTTATTCCTCTTCTATTATGAATATGACAAATAGCTATTCCTAATGCATCAGCAGCATCCGACTGCGGCTCTTTTGATAACATCAATAAATTTACAACCATTTGTTTTACTTGAGTCTTTTCTGCAGCACCATATCCAACAATAGATTGTTTGATTTCCCTAGCTGAATATTCTTTTACAACTAAACGATGAGAAGCACACGCAACCATTGCAACTCCTCGCGCATGCCCAAGCTTTAAAGCTGAATTAGGATTTTTATGCATAAATACCTGCTCTATAGCGGCTTCACTAGGATTGTAAATTTCCATCAACTGACAAATGCCATTAAATATTTGCAACAACCTGTCACTGAATTCACAATCCAAAGCTGTTCTGATACAGCCACTATCAATATATTCCAATTGATTATTATGTTCTTTAATTAAACCATATCCGGTAACTCTTGATCCGGGGTCTATTCCCAACACTAGCGTCAAATTTATCCTTCCATTAAAAAGTTTTCTGGGTATTGTGCATTACTATACACAGCTTGCACATCATCTAAATCTTCTAACATATCGATAAGTTTATCAACTTTTACTGCCATTTCGTTATCAAGATCTACTAAAATACTAGCCCTTCTTACTAATTGTGACTCATCAACTGCAAATCCATTCTCTTGTAGTTTGCTTAAAACAGAGTGATAACTTTCCTCGTCTGTAATCACCTCTACCTGGCCATCATCTAATATTGCGACATCAGTAGCACCTGCATCTATGGCGATGTCCATCAGTCTATCTGCATCAGATGCTTTTTCCAATAATATTTCACCTTGTTTATTAAAAAGATACGAAACAGAACCATCCGTGCCTAAATTTCCTCCATTTTTAGTAAAGGCATGACGAACCTCAGAGACTGTTCTATTTTTATTATCTGACAAACAATCAACTAATATAGCAATTCCGCCAGGACCATATCCTTCATAAGACATTTCCATCATGTTGGCTTCATCTAACCCACCAGCTCCACGCTTTATTGCGTTATCAATAGTATCTCGCTTCATATTTGCTTTTAAGGATTTAATAACAGCATCTCGCAATCTTGGATTAGAAGATTCATCTGGTCCACCAATTCTGGCAGCAATAGATATCTCTCTAATTAATTTGGTAAAAATCTTCCCTCGTTTAGCATCTTGGGCGCCTTTGCGGAAACGGATATTTGCCCATTTACTATGTCCTGCCATAAACACCTCTATTTAAGTTGTAATTTTTAGCAATGCATATTATACAAATAGTAAAAATGCTTACAAGCTTAATTTTCTCTTAATGCTTTTTGTGTTATTATTATACATATAGATACTTATTATGTCGGTTAATGGGGTGATTTATGAATAATAATAAGGAAAAGAAAGATAAATTAAAAAACGAGCTTTATGGTAAATTTGACTTTGAAAAACCATTCTCAAACTTATCAAACCTTGCATTTAAAACCTGTGTAATAAGTTTTACTATTAGTTGCGTGACTACGCCTTTACGCATGTTATCATTTGAGCTTTATAAAAGCTCTTCACTATCTATACTAAGCTTAGCATCCGCAACTTATCGTGCATTACCAAATAGCATTGTCAATGGGTTTATTCGTGGATCAACGAGTATTACTGCCACCAATACTAAAACAATGATGGCCACCAAAGAACAAGCTATTGTGTCAACAAAAGGCGCTACAATAACCACCAAAGAAAATGCGGTCGTGAGCACTAAAGAACAAGTGGCAAATAAAGAACATTCTTCAAAAGAACTATCATCAGCTGAGGGAGAAATAGCTCTCGAAGAAAAATCTTTGCGCTTAGAAGAAAAAAATAATGGCTCTAAAATTTTAGAGCATCCCATAGTCATAACCTGGCAACGAAACCCTCTTCTCCAAGCTTTAACTTTTTCGCAACTTGACTTACTGACCTCATCTTATCATGGGAATAAGTCTGTACTTAACGGAATAAATATAGAAACCAAAGGATTAGATCTTAAAAGTAAATTCTCTATATTTAGGTGCGGCTACTTTTTTAGAACAGTATCTGGATTTATAAGTTTTGGGGCGCTCATGAAAGCCACTGAAATTGTAAATCGTGTTTTTCCTGAGGACTTTCAAAAACATCAATCTGCTAAATTTTGTTCAGGGGCGCTAACAGGAGCTATAGTAGCCACAATCAACTATCCTCTTGGAGAAGCAAGTAATTGGGCACTTAGAAATGTGCAAACAAAAGATGGCAAAATAATTTCACCGACAACAGTTTCATTTTTTAAAGCGGCAGCTGAAAATATTAAAAAGGTAGGCCTGACAGAAGCAACAAAATATGTATTAGGAGTAGCAATAAAGAGCCAGCTTCCAATAAGCGTCGTGAATAGCATGGTAATCTTTGGTCTTTTAACAGGTATGAGCAAATCCCTTGGAGCAACACCATTAGATGACATTGCAAATAATATTGTCTCTTTCAATAAAAAATAAGTTTATTGGACGCAAATAATTTCTTAGTCCAGACGGGGTGCGATTAAACGATTAAAATTATAATTTGTTAATATTTCAAAAATATAGTACAATGCCAGTACTTTAAATATGCATAAAAATTAAGATGATTTTTAACTTTTTTAAAAGAGCTGCTAAAGATGCTATAACGACAGCTTCTCTTGCTGTTGCCTTTGAAGCCACAGTTGAATATGCAACTAAAAAATTCTCTAATCCTAGCGAAAAACAAGATGCTCATAACAAAACTAAAGAGACGCATCCCGAAACTACTTTAAAACCAAAATAATCATTCCGATTAAAAACCACTGAATTTAGTATTCGCTCATGATTTGGTGTAATGATTACGCTTATCATCAATGTTTTTTATTAATTCTTTGAATTCATATCCACTCAATTGCGATAAAGCATTTATAGCTTCAGTGTTCATGATATTCTTGTTTTTGCGATTAGCGGCTAATTCCGCATGATATGATGTTTTTATTGTATAAATGAAATCCTCTAATTTATTTGGCAAATCATTAATCTTGCTTATATCTAGAGTATCATGCCGAAATACATACTCAATACTACTTATATCTTTCATTACGTTTTTTTTATCTAAACATGAAAAGAGAAGATGATTCGGATCTTTTTCATAAAGACCTAACAGCATACCACTATCATTGATGTACTCTTTTTCACACGTTGTCACTTGTTTTTCAAAATCAATTAATTTCTGATCTCTATGTGTAATCCTACAAAATTCTATGCTACTATTAAATGCTTCCCGAAATATGACGTATGAGGCTACCGTTCCGATCGCTCCAACGAGGACAGTAGGAAAACTACCTATCAAGAATCCTGATACTGCAAACAATGCACCGAATAGCAAAAGTATCGTAGCTAGTATGATTGGAAATATAATTTTGAACAAACAAAAACTTAGGTCATCCCATGACCAATGTTTAGGCCTATTGTTTTTAGTATAATTTTTACAGCGATAGTCACGTAATTTTTCATCTGCTTCCATCAACTTATTTGCAGATTTTTTTAAGCTGGATATCTTACAAATAATTGGATTAGATAACATACTAGCTAAGTCTTCATCCGAATAACAATTATCGGCAGTGAGTCTAGTAATATCTACAACACGATAAAGATTACTGCATGAGTCATCAAAAAATGGCTGTAATTCATCAGAATTTAACTCTTCACAAAATGCCTTCAATTTACTTGATAAATGATAAAAATTCCCCCCAACGTTATCTCTAATGGTTGTCAATTTTTTATTGCTAGAGTTGTGAATACTTATAGAGCATGGCTTATCTGCATCCTCATAATGTTGTTTATATTCTACAATTAGTGTTTTTTCTAATTGTTGATTATCGTTGTACGGCAACTCACGCAACTCATGCTGTGTATTTTGTAAAATTTTATTACAAGCATCGCGTAGGTTTTCAACTTTTTCTTGTTCATAAGTAATAGGCATAGATTAATCTTGATTAAAATTAACATACTTTAATTGTGGCATGGTTTTCTGTTAAATCAACCGAGTAGATATGAAAAAAATTACCAAAAATTACTTTACTTTGATATAATGCGCGAAATTAAAGTTATAAACATTAAGCCATACAACCCGAGGAATATTTTTGTCTAACTCACTAAGTAGCGAAGATGTACGGCATACCGAGCAAAGCAATTATCTGTCTTGGTTTATTTGCTTATCAGCTGGGATGTTTTTCTTCTACGAATTTTTCCAGTTAAATGTTTTTGATGTTATTAATCAAGCACTCCGAACTAGCTTCAATATTAATGCAGCAAAGCTCAGCTGGATGTCCAGTGCTTTTATTTGGGCTAATGTCATATTTTTGCTACCCGCAGGGGTTATTTTAGATAATTTTTCCGCGCGCAAAGTAATTTTACTTGCGCTTTTAACTTGCCTAGTCGGGACAATTGGCTTCGGCCTAACACATTCCTTTTACCTGGCAGCATTATTTCACGCACTTACTGGCATTGGAAATGCATTTTGTTTTTTATCTTGTGTGGTTTTAGTTTCTAGATGGTTCCATCCAAGAAAGCAAGCATTGGTAATAGGTACAATTGTAACTATGGCCTTTCTTGGTGGTATGGCAGCACATACTCCATTTGCTTATTTGCATAATAGCTTTGGTTGGAGAAAAGCTATTATGGTTGATGCCGCTATTGGGATACTAATTTTATCTTGGATATACATTTTTGTACGAGACAAAAATACCACTTTGAAGAAAATAAACAAAAATAAATCTTGGCTGTCAAAATATCGAGATGCAGTATGTAACAAACAAACTTGGCTTTCCGGAATATATACAGCTTGTTTAAATCTTCCGATAATGGTGCTATGCGCTCTATGGGGTGGAAGTTATCTTAGCGAAGTACATAACTTAAACTCTATTTCAGCAAGTAATATTGTAAGTTTAATTTTCATTGGCAGCATTTTTGGCTGCCCTATTGTTGGATTTCTTTCAGACAAAATAGGCAAAAGAAAACCTCTTATGCTACTTGGCGCAATTACTACGCTTTTACTTACTTTACCTTTAGTAAACAGCTCTCCTCATTCACCATTTATCTTGAGCTGTATATTTCTATCTCTTGGGTTTACTACAAGCACACAAATAATTAGCTACCCACTCATCACAGAAAGTAATCAATCATGCAATACAGGTATAGCCACTGGGATTGCCTCTGTTATAATTATGAGTGGAGGCGGGTTTGGTCAAGTTTTATTTGGCTATATTATGCAACATAATTCTTCTGGCTTATTAATAAACAACTCTTTTTCAAATTTCTCTGCTGCAATGCTAATTTTTCCTTGTGCATCTGTTATCGCATTAATGACTATAATTTTCATGCGTGAAACATATTGTAAACCATATCAAGATCAATCATAGGACGTATTAGGTGGAAATCGTGGAAAACTGCCAATCTAAAATAAAAAAGAACTACAGCAAGTTGCTTCCTTGGTTTATCTGTTTTGTTGCTTCTTTATTCTTTTTTTATGAGTTTATTCAGGGCAATATGTTTGCTTCTATTGCTGATAATATTATGCGGGACTTTCAAATAAAAGCCGATAAAATGACTTATCTATCAAGTATTTACTACTTATCAAATGTGGTATTCCTTTTTTTTGCTGGAATAGCTCTCGATAGATTTTCAGCTAAAAAAACAGTGATTTTAGCCATGTTTTTTTGTGTAATAAGTACTTTCATCCTTGCTCATACGCATTCTTTCGCTGTTGCTTTAGGATGTAGATTTGTTACAGGAATTGGCAGCGCTTTTTGTTTTCTCGGTCCAATTCGCATAACATCACGCTGGTTTGCACCCAAAAAAATGGCTATGGTAACAGGAGTAATTGTAACCATAGCGATGACGGGCGGAATGTTAGCACAATATCCTCTTACAAAACTTGTGTTATTGATTGGTTGGAGAAATTCTTTAATATACATTGGTTGGATTGGTTTATTTATTCTTTTCATTATGGCTACTGTGCTTCAAGATGCCCCGTATAAGAATTCTCAATCAACCAAAACAAAAATCAAAATCTTTGAAACACTAAAATCCACCTATTTCAACCCGCAAACTATTCGTGCGGCGGCATACGGTAGTTTAATGAACATGTCGATAGCAGTATTTGGTGCTGTTATGGGCTCACTTTATTTAGTTCAAAGACTAGGTATTGATAAAGAAGCGGCTTCGATGATCAACTCTATGTTATTTTTAGGAACTATCTTAGGCGGGCCATTTATGGGTTGGATTTCAGATAGAATTGGCCTGCGAATTGCCCCCATGAAAGCAGGTGTTATTGCGTCAATGCTCTGTATCCTTGGAATTTTATATGGTGATTTAAGTTTTTCAGGAATGGCTATTTTATTTTTTATGTTAGGTTTTTTTACATCTAGTCAAGTAATAAGCTACGCCCTTGTTGCCGAAAGCAGCTCTTCTGCAATTACTGCAACTGCTGTTAGCATTGTCTCCATCTTAACTCAGAGCGGTTATATTATTTATCAAAATATTTTTAGTATATTACTTATAAAGCATGGTGGCATGCAAATTTTCAATAATACACCTACTTATTCGTTAGCAGATTTTCAATTTGCGACAAATCTATTACCTATAGGATTAATTTTAGCTGCTATTTCTTTAATTGGCTTAAAAGAAACATTCTGTCATAGAATATAAGGATAAATTTAGGATGAATGAGGGAAGAATTTGTATTTTACTTTTAGATTCACTTGGAATTGGCGCCAGTTTAGATGCTAATTTATATGGCGATGAAGGAGCAGATACATTTGGCCACATAGTTCAGGCCTGCAAAAATGGTTTCGCTGAATCAGACGTTACTAGGCATGGAGAGCTGCGCATTCCAAACTTGGCTAGAAGAGGTTTATACCATGCTGCTATTGCAAGCTCAGGAAAAAAAATAATTGACTTAGCAACTATTCCTGAACCAGAAGGATTATATGGATATGCAGTAGAACAAAGTTTAGGAAAAGATACACCTAGTGGTCACTGGGAGTTAGCTGGATTGCCTGTCATGACTCCTTGGGGTTACTTTCCTGATAAAAAAAACTGTTTCCCCAAAAATCTTATCGATACCATGATTAAAAGTGCCAACCTTCCAGGTGTGCTGGGTGAAAAACATGCTTCTGGAACTGAAATTATAAATGAACTTGGCGATGAGCATATAAAAAGCAAAAAACCTATAGTTTACACATCAGCAGATAGTGTATTTCAAATTGCAGCGCATGAAGAGTATTTTGGGCTAGAAAACTTATATAAGCTTTGCGAAATAGCTAGAAAATTAGTGGACAAATATCAAATTGGTCGGGTAATAGCAAGGCCTTTTATCGGAGAATCTGGTAACTTTTCAAGAACTGGGAACCGAAAAGATTATGCCACGCCTCCACCTTCTGATACATTGCTTGATAAATTAGTTAATGCAGGAAATGATGTAATTAGTATCGGAAAAGTTGCTGATATTTTTGCCCATCGAGGATTTACGAAAAAAGTAAAGGCGAATGGTAATATGTCCTTATTCGATGCCACATTAAAAGAAATAAAAGATGCAAAAGCAGGAAGTTTAATTTTCACGAACTTCGTTGATTTTGATTCTTCATATGGACATAGAAGAGACATCACTGGATATGCGCATGCTCTAGAAGAATTTGATAAAAGAATGCCTGAAATTGATAATTTATTAAATGCGCAAGATTTAGTAATCATTAGCGCAGATCATGGGTGTGATCCTACTTTTCCTGGCACTGATCATACAAGAGAACACGTCCCTGTTTTAGTTTATGGCAAAAATATTCCTAACAAATTTATTGGTAGACGCGATTCTTTCGCAGACATTGGACAATCTATAGCTAAACACCTACAGATAGAACCTGTTAGTCACGGAGTTTCATTCTTATAGTATGACTTTATCTCCCCATGTATAATCTTACCTCTACATTAAGGTTTCAAAAATGGTCTATTGTCAACAACAGGCCATAATCCTAGAAAAACAAGCTATGAAACTTCACTATGTTGGGCCAAGGCCCAACCTACGCCTTATTGATTAAATTTTGATGCGACAACCGTGCTAATGCCTTACATAGTTCTATTATAAGATTTGGTCCATGATAAATTAGGCCTGTATACAATTGTAAAATTTCAGCTCCAGCTTCAATTTTAGCTTTTGCGTCTGTAATTGAATTTATCCCGCCTGAACCAATTAAACCAACATCAGATCCTACAAGTTTTTTTATAGTCCGTAATGTTGAAGTTGAGTTGTCAATAATTGGCCTACCACTTAAGCCGCCAATTTCATTTTTATATTTACAATTTGATATATTAGCTCGTGAAACGCTAGTATTTGTTGCGATTATTGCCGATATCTTATTTTTCAAAACCATTTCAACAATATTCTTTAAAACCTCATCACTCTCATCTGGTGATATTTTAAGTACCAATGGAACATAACGGTTATATCTATTCGCTAACTCTAATTGTTCTTGCCTTAATTTTTTAAGCAAGTCTCCTAAATATTGCGTTCCCTGCAACTTTCTAAGCTCTGACGTGTTTGGTGATGAAATATTTATTGTGACATATGATGCATAAGGATATACCTTTTGTAAACAAATCATATAATCATCTGCTGCTCTTGCTAGAGATGTATTTTTGTTTTTACCTATATTCACACCAAGAATACCCTGGTAACTTGATTTTTTTATATTTTCAACTAAAACATCTACACCAAAATTATTAAACCCCATCCGATTAATAATTGCCTCTTCGTGCGGCAGTCTAAATAACCGTGGTTTTGGATTACCAACTTGTGGATTTAATGTTACTGTACCAACTTCAATAAAAGAAAATCCTAACTTAGATAGACTATCTAAATATTCGGCATTTTTATCAAAACCAGCTGCAAGACCTATCCTATGAGGAAACTCAATACCCATTACATTTATAGGATTATTTTTTGGTCTAGTGAACATACCAGATGGAATAAATCTTAAAAATTTTAAACATAGCTCGTGCGCTATCTCCGGTGGAAAATAAAATAATATATTCCTGATTGATGAGTACAAAATGTGCACTCCTTTTTTTTAATTTAATATGATATAATCACTCAACTGCTACTAACTGGACTTTATGACTTTTTAAAGACATGTTCTAAAATGCGTCTTTGCGAGCGATAGTGAAGCAATCTAGAGCCCTTAAACGCCTCTAGATTGCTTCACTTTGTTCACAAAGACGACAATTTTGAGTGCTTTTTGAAAAAGTCATTAAAGTCCAGACTAACGGATTGTAACTATTATGATTAAAATTTCCAGACATTTTATTGTTTTTTTCATGTTGCTTGCTATTCAAACAAAAGTATTTGCTAATATTACGCAAGTTAAACAAGAAATAAGCGATTCGCTGATTACTACCGTTATTAAAGGCAAAATTACTAAAGATAAAGATTTAAATCCTCTTAATATTTCAGTTACAACTAATAATGGCGAGGTAGTCCTTAGTGGTTATGTGAATGATAAAGCTTCTTTTGTAAAAACCTTAAAAACTGCAACATCAACTAAAGGTGTTAAATCTATTGATGCTAGTGATCTGGAAATAAAGCGTGTTAATACATCCTTCACTGACGCATACATCACCACCAAATTTGAAGCTGCAGTTTTAGAAGCTAAAGTTATTGATGATGAATCTATTCCACTAGTTGGAATTAATGCGACTACTGTCAATGGGGTCGTAACCGTTTCAGGTACTGTAAAATCAAGTAAATCTATAGCTGCTATCTTAAAAAGAGCTCATAACATACGTGGCGTAAAAAAAATTATTTCTAATCTTGAGGTAAAAGAATAAAATTTATTTTATTTTACAAATCGTTTTGCCAAAAGCCATGGAACAACTACGAAAAGTATTAACCCAGATATTAAAAATCCTTCGAAAAATATGACGTTTTCCATATTAATCTGTGATGGAGGTACAAATCCTATTATGATTGTTACTAAACAACATAAAAAACCCATGCCTGCTACAAACCAAATCCCAAATTTCCCGCCTGGAATTTTATAAGCTCGAGGAGTATCTGGATGACTGTATCTAAGCTTTATTCCTGCTGCAAAAAGAAACACATACACGAGCAGAGCAAGCTGAGCGCAAAGCTCTGTAAGCATCCAATACGCGCTGCTTACAGAATTAACTAGTAATAAAAGAGAGCTCAATATCGTCACTATAATAGCTTGCAAGACTAAAATAAAAACTGGAGCGCCATGTTTATTAACACGAGTAAAATGATGAGGTAAACATTTATCATGTGCAGAAATCAATAAACCTCTACTTGGACCGATAATCCAAGCTGAAACACCACTTAATCCCCCGATTATTACCAACCAAACTGTAATATCAAGCATCCAAGGCATATTATATTTTTTAAAAAATATTGCATAAGCATCAATAAAACCAGAAACAAGATTTAGCTTCTGAGCGGGCACAACTGCTACAATTGCTAAAGATCCAAATACTAAAGTAGTAATGATTATAACTACCGAATAAAATAAGGCTCTGGGGTAATCTCTTTGAGGATTTTTTACATCTTCAGCATGAATAGCCGACATTTCAACACCAAGTAGTCCAAAAAGAATTGCCGAAAATATTGCCAGATTTCCGAAGGAACTGAAATCTGGCAGCAAAGAACCTTTGAAATCAATAGCTAATGGATGCCCATTTAAATACCATAAAATACCAAGCGCTATCACCCCTAACATAGGTAAAATTGTACCTACTGTTGCACCAATTATACTAATCATCCCGGAAATTTTCATACCGAAACAATTTAAGAGCGTAAACACCCAAAATAATCCAACTACCATACTAACTAGATAAGTTTTATTAGTAGCTAATTCAGGATTAAAAAGATATGTAAATGTCTCTGCTATAAAGATTAATATAGTTGGATACCACACTACATTATATATCCACTGTAACCAAATAGTTATAAATGCTGAGCGTTTACCAAATGCTTCTCTTACCCAAACGTAAATTCCACCAGCTTTGGGGAATGTTGATGCGAGTTCGGCGGCAACTAGTGCTACCGGAACAAAATAAGTAAGTGCTGCAATCAGATAATATGATACTAAAGGCAAGCCAATCTTTGCCGAAATTGGCAACGTTCTTAGATTATCTACGGCGATCACATTAATCATAACCAAAGCAAACACACTAAGGGCGCGCTTTTGATTTTTCATTTACTAAACATCCTATACTTCACACTGCCATTAAGTTAAGAAAAACACTGTCATTCCCGCGAAGGCGGGAATCTATTTCTAAGCAAGCACAGTGCCACTTTAGGGATAGATTCCCGCCTTCGCGGGAATGACAAAATCCTTAACTTAATGGCAGTGCCTATACTTCAACACATATTTCTTAATACATACTGTAAGATACCACCATTTTTGTAGTATTCAATCTCATTTGCCGTATCAATTCGACATTTTACTGTTGTAGTATGCTTATCTCCTGAAGCAGATTCAATAGTTATTTCAATTAAATCACCTGGCTTTAAGTTATCGCTAACTGGTATGCTAATCAATTCTCTTCCTGTTAACCCTAAGGTTTTGCGACTAACCCCCTCCATAAATTGCAGCGGCAAAACTCCCATCCCAATTAAGTTAGAACGGTGAATTCTTTCAAAACTTTCGGCAATTACCGCATGTACACCTAAAAGTCTCGTCCCTTTAGCCGCCCAATCTCTAGAAGATCCAGTTCCATATTCTTTTCCAGCAACTACGACTAATGGTCTATTTTCATGTTGATATAGCATAGCAGCATCATAAATAGACATGGTCTTATTGGATGGAATATATAATGTATATCCTCCTTCTATACTAGGGGTCATTTCATTTTTAATCCTGATATTAGCAAAAGTACCTCGCATCATTACCTCATGATTTCCGCGTCGCGATCCGTAAGAGTTAAAATCTTTAGGACTAACTCCTTTTGACTCAAGATATAATCCAGCTGGTGAATCTGTCTTTATAGACCCAGCAGGAGAAATATGATCGGTAGTAATTGAATCACCCAATAATGCTAAAATATTTGCTTTATTTACTGGTTTAATTTTATCAACAGTTAAAGATAATCCAGAAAAAAACGGTGGATGCTGGATGTATGTTGAGCTATCACTCCAAGCAAAAGTTTTATTATCTCCAACTTGAATGGCTTGCCACTCTGCATCGCCATTAAATACTTCTGAATATTCTTTCTTAAACATACTTCCAGAAACTTTAGCAACCTCATCCGCAATTTCTTTATTAGTTGGCCAAATATCTTTCAAATAAACTGCGTTTCCTGAGCTATCTTTTCCTAATGGATCTTTAGTTAAATCAAGACATACAGTACCTGCGATAGCAAATGCAACAACTAAAGGAGGTGAAGCAAGCCAGTTTGCTCTAACTAGTGGATGAACCCTGCCTTCAAAGTTTCTGTTACCTGATAAAACTGAACTAACTGCTAAATCATTATCTAGAATACTTTTAGATACATCATCTGGTAATGGTCCAGAATTACCTATACAAGTTGTACAACCATAACCAACTAAATTAAAACCAAGATCATCTAAGTATTTTTGCAAACCAGCCGCTTTTAAATAATCCGTAACAACTTTAGATCCTGGGGCTAAAGATGATTTAACCCATGGCTTCCTTTGCAAACCTTTTTCTAATGCTTTTTTAGCAACTAAACCAGCAGCCATTAATACACTAGGATTTGATGTGTTAGTACAACTAGTTATTGCTGCAATAACTACATCTCCGTGTGTAATTTTATTATCAGCATCCCTTAGTTCTTGTTTTTTACCAAGCTTAGTTAAAAAATTATTAAACTCTGTTGGCAAGGTATCTAATGTTACTTTATCTTGTGGCCTAGTTGGTCCTGATAGAGACGGTTTAATGCTACTTAAATCAAGCTCAAGAGTAGTAGTATACACAGCCGGACAATCATCCGAAACATGCCATAAGCCTTGCTCTTTTGAATAAGTTTCAACTAATTTGACTTGCTCTTCATCTCGGCCTGTTAATCTTAAATAATGTAAAGTTTCATTATCAACAGGAAAAAATCCACATGTTGCGCCGTATTCAGGTGCCATATTTGAAATTGTAGCTCGATCAGCTAAAGGTAAATCATCCAATCCATGGCCAAAAAACTCAACAAACTTACCTACTACTCCTTGCTTTCTTAGAATCTGTGTCACTGTCAAAACTAAGTCTGTAGCTGTAATCCCTTCTGGCATTTTACCAGTTAATTTAAATCCAACTACTTCAGGAATAAGCATAGAAACTGGCTGTCCTAGCATCGCGGCCTCTGCCTCAATACCACCTACGCCCCATCCTAAAATACCTAGAGCATTAATCATAGTAGTGTGCGAGTCAGTACCAACTAAAGTATCTGGATAAATATATTGCCGACCGTCACATTCTGATTGCCAAACAGTTTTACCCAAATATTCAAGATTTACCTGATGACAAATACCGGTTCCAGGTGGCACTACTCTGAAGTTGTCAAAAGCTTTTTGACCCCATCTTAGAAATTCATAACGTTCGTTATTTCTCTGCATTTCTATTTCAGTATTTTGACGAAGGGCATCATTTGTAGCAAATTTATCAACCATAACCGAATGATCAATTACAAGATCAACTGGCGATAAAGGAGAGATTTTATTTGGATCTCTACCTAATTTGCCTAAAGCATCTCGCATTGCTGCTAAATCTACAACCGCCGGAACCCCTGTAAAATCCTGCATCAAAACTCTTGTTGGCCGATATGCTATTTCATGATTTGATGTTCTCGTATTTAACCAATCTGCTAGTGCAGCAATGTCTGTAGTTTTAACTGTATGGCCATCCTCAAAACGTAACAAATTTTCAAATAAGACTTTTAACGAAAATGGCAGTTTATGAATATCAGGGAAATGATTTTTCTCTGCTTTTTTTAAACTATAAAATTGATAACTTTTCCCACCTACATTAAGCTCTGACCTTGTAGAAAGTGAGTCTTGTCCTATTTTCATCTGCTACCCCTTTATTAATTTTTTTAAAATAAACTTTCTTGGCTATCTGCCTTTTTTCCTGAGCCAGTCTGAGTAAGCACTTCACCTTCATCTAATTCTGGTATATTAGTGTCAAGAAAATATTCTTTAATAACATTTGTCTGATTTTTTTGAGCTCGTAAACCTGTTTTTGGATTAATATCAATAGGCACAATGTTTTCTGGCAATACAACTTCTCTATCCGGCTTATCATGCAAAGCAATTTTCATGAAATCTATCCAAATTGGCAAAGCAAGTCGTGATGCGTACTCATGTAACGGTTTTGGAGAATCAAACCCAACCCATGCTGTTACAGCTAAATCTGGATTATATCCAGAAAACCAAGCATCAACTTGCTGATTCGTCGTGCCAGTTTTACCAGCAATATCAGATCTATTTAGCACTTTTGCATATGTTCCTGTTCCATGAAGAATCACATCTTTTAATACATTATTCATTAAAAAAGCAATGTCTTCTGAAATTACTCTAGGGGCATGTATATCAACTTGAGCATCAGTACAATTGTGACAAACAGCGGATGCTTTCGCTTTTAACAAAACATTATCGCTACTATCAGTAATCTTATCAATCAAAAATGGTTCAACTTTATACCCGCCGTTTGCAAAAACCGCATAAGCTGCTGTTAAATCCATAGGACTGACTGCCAAACTGCCTAATGCTAAAGATAAAGTACGCGGCAAACTAGTTTTTTTAAATCCAAATCTAGATGCAAAATCTATAGCATAATCAATACCAATATCTTGAAGAATTCTGATTGAGACTAAATTAATAGATCTAGCTAAAGCAACACGCAATCTGGTTGGCCCATTAAACTTATATTTATCATTATGCGGACGCCATACATTATCTACCTGGCTAGGATCGTTAATTACAACTGGAGCATCATTTACAAGAGTAGCTAACGTGTATCCTTTATTTAAAGCAGCAGCAAAGATAAATGGTTTAAAACTAGATCCTGGTTGCCTAGAAGACTGCGTAACACGGTTAAATTTGCTTCTTTTAAAATTAAATCCACCAACCAATGCTTTTATCGCGCCATTATTTGGACTAATAGCAACTAAAGCTGCCTCTGCCTTTGGATCTTGGGTTAGCTCCCAAATCCCATTATGGTGTCTAACATATACAATATCTCCTGGACTTAAGATTGCATGCGCTGATTTAGGACTTCGCCCAACATAGCCACCCTTACTTAAGGCAGGTCTTGCCCAAGACATACCAGCCCAAGGAATATCAATTGTTTTACCTTTCATAAATAACGCGGTCGCACTACTGTCTGACACTGATTTAATAACGACTGGCGCTATATCTTTGATAACTAAATAACTTTGTAAAAATCTTTTTCTTGCTGCAGATGAATTTATATCTTCTACCGGCATACCTGCAGCCCGACCACGATAACCATGCCGCACATCGTAGGCTAATAAATTTTCTTCAATAATATCATCAGCCGCAACTTGTAACTTACTATCGATAGTTGTATAAACTTTATAACCATTTGTGTAAGCATCAGGACCGAAATGGTCAAATAAAGACTGCCTAATCATTTCTGCTACGTATGGCGCACTAACCTCTATCTTTGTTCCATGGTATTTTGCGGTAACTGCCTCATTTTTTGCTTCTTCATAGGTTGTTTTATCAATATACTTTTCTTCGTAAAGTCTATCTAAAACATGATCTCTTCTAATTTTTGCGGCCTTAGGATTAATAATTGGATTATGCGTTGATGGGGCTTGAGGTAAACCTGCTATCATTGCAAGCTCTGCGACTGTTAATTGGTTTAAATTTTTACCATAATATATTTTTGCCGCAGCTCCCACCCCATATGCCCTATTTCCTAAGTATATTTGATTTAGATAGAGTTCAAGTATTTTTTCCTTACTGAGCTCTCTGTCTATTTTTATAGCAAGCATGATTTCATTAAATTTTCTTAGAAAAGTTTTCTTTCTATTTAAGAAAAAATTTCTAGCAACTTGCATGGTAATGGTACTTCCACCTTGCGACTTAGTGCCAGTCTGCATCATCCTAATAGCAGCTCTACCAAGCCCAAAAACATCCACACCTGGGTGCTCAAAAAAACGCTGATCTTCTGTTGCTAAAAGAGCGTAAACTAATGTTTTTGGGATTTCATAAAAAGCTAATGGAATGCGTCTTTTTTCCCCATATTCTTGAATTAAAAAACCATCCTCTGTATAAATACGCAACGGAACTTGTAATTTTACCGTTTTCAAAGACTCTACATTCGGCAACTGACTTTCAGTATAAACATACAATAGACTTACACAAAATAAAAACAAGAAAAACAGACTACATAAAGCCCATAAACCTTTTCTCCAAAAGTATGTGTTTTTCTTCATAATAAAATTTTTATTCTCTATATTATCCTAGAAATATGATTATAGCCTGTAATTTTATAAATTACACTGCCAATATTATTATTAAATTTATTATAAAACTCAAATTGAGCCTTTGAGTTTACTATGATAGAATCAAAGATACTTTCCTGTTTATGATTGCTTGATAAAGCTGTAATAGGCAATATGTATGATCTGTTTTCAGATCTTAACTAACAGTTTTTTAATTTGAAAATATCATACATTTTTGTTTTGCAGCTCATTTTTGAGCTACCCAAGCTTCAACCTAGAAAAAGCAGTCATTCTCGCTACGAGCCCAACTGCTTTTTCTAGGTTCAATCAATCTAAGGTATATTGATATTTATTAAGGAACTTACATGAACGTAGAAACCATCTACCCTAAGGTCAGCGAAATAATTGCTGATGTACTAGTGCTTGACGAAAACGAAGTTGAGATAAAAAGCAGACTAATTACGGATTTAGGGGCGGAGTCAATAGACTTCTTAGACCTAGTATTTCAACTAGAAAAAGAATTTAAAATTAAAATACCGCGCGGACAACTAGAAAAAAATGCTCGTGGTGAGCTATCTGAAAGTGAGTTTGAAAAAGATGGCGTAATTACTAAAGCTGGAATGGTGGCATTACGCAAATATTTAAACGAAGTCCCTGAAGAATATTTTAGAGATAGCATGAAATTAAATGAAATACCTGCTCTTTTTACTGTAGAAACTTTCTGTAAATTAATTGTTTCTGCTTGTAAAGAACAAAACGCTGCTGAAGTTACCGCATAATGAGCTTTCTTTTTGTAGATCGTATCTTAGAATTTGTCCCCGGCAAAATGTGCCGAGGGCTTAAGTACGTTACTCAAGATGATATATATTTATGTCAAGATAAAAACAACAAATTATGCTTTAGCCCATCTATGATAGGAGAAGCCTTGGGGCAGCTTGCTGCTTGGAATGCTATGTTTAGTGTTGACTTCAAATATAGGCCAGTAGCAGGCATTGTTGATGCTGCTCAATTAATTCGGAATGTATATATTGGCGATACTATACTTTTAGAGGCTAACATTGAGTCCGTTGATGAAACAGCTATACAATATAATGCTAAAGCAATGGTTCGTGGCGAGGAAGTATTCAACATTAGAAATGCATTAGGCCCTATGATGCCTATGCAGGACTTTATTGATGAAGATTTAATTTTAAAACAATTCAAAGAAATAAATCGTTATGGAGATTGGGTTGGTGATTTAGGTAATTCATCAAAAGATGAAATTATATCTGCGAAGACATCCCCACAAATTGTATCTCTCACTTATGACAAGATAATAGAGCAAAAATCAGGGATTAGAATAATCGCTCAAAAAAAGATATCTAGGCAAGCTCCTTTCTTTCCTGACCACTTCCCTAACAATCCTGTCTTGCCACTTACTGTGCTACTAGAGTGCAATATAGATTTAGCGCATCGATTTATTAAAAAATCTAATTTTGCTCATGATTTTTATTTAAGTGAAATTCGCAAAATAAAAATAAATGAGTTTGTTCATCCTGGAGACGAGATTGTCACTTCTATTCTTGTGAAACAACATGAAGAAAATATTTTAATTTTACGTTTCCGAACAGAGGTACTGGGTAAAAGAGTTTGTGTTTTAGAAATAGTTATGACGAGAGATGTATGAGTAAAAATCGGCGCGTTGCAGTAACAGGACTAGGGGCGGTTTCTCCACTGGGAAATGATGTAGATACAACCTGGGCAAATTTAATGTCTGGAAAATCTGGAATAGATATCATTCAACAATTTGACGCATCAAATTTTCCAACAAAAATAGCTGCTGAAGTAAAAAATTTCTCTCTAAACCCAATATTAAAAACCAAGCATAATAAATTTGCGTTTCGGTTCACAGAGTTTGCTCTGGAAGCAGCATTACAAGCGGTTGAGGATGCGAATTTAAATACATCTAAAAAATCAAATAGATTCGGCATTGTAACAGGTAGTGGCATGATGACGGCTGAATTTGAGTATTTACATAGGTTTCAAAAAACTTGCGCTATAAATGGTGATATTGATTGGCAAGAATTACTAAACAAATCTAATGACTTTTTTAATCTAACCGACTTCGGCTCGACTACATCAAACACAGGATTATCTCTTCTAATTAATCAGTTCAATATTCAAGGTTATGCTACCGCTGTGCATACTGCTTGCGCATCTGGAGGACAAGCACTTGGGCTTGCCATGCGTGCTATTCGCAGAGGGGAAGCGGACTATATTTTAGCTGGTGGATTTGACTCTATGATTAACCCCCTTGGACTTTCGAGTTTTTGCCTATTGGGGGCCCTTTCCACTTACAACGAAAAACCTAATACAGCAAGCCGCCCTTTTGATAAAACAAGAAATGGTTTTGTTTTAGGAGAAGGAGCAGCTTTTCTAATTTTAGAAGATTGGGAGCACGCTAAAAATCGTAGTGCAAAAATTTATGCTGAGTTGGCAGGCGAAGGAAATACTCTTAGTTCTTATCGTATTACCGACTCACATCCAAGTGGAGATGGCGCTCTTCAAGCGATTAATAACGCGATTGCCGATGCCGGTTTAAAAAATTCTGACATAGATTATATTAATGCGCATGGCACATCGACTAAAATGAATGATTTAAGTGAAACTAATGCCATAAAAGCAGCATTTAAAGAACATGCCAAATATATTCCTGTAAGCTCAACTAAAGGTCAAACTGGCCACCTAATTGCTGGGGCTGGTGCGCTGGAAGCAATTATTTCAATATTATCAATGCAACATAATCAAATTGCCAAAACAGCAAACCTCACTACACCTGATCCAGAATGTGATTTAGACTATGTTGTTGATGGACCAAGAGAAAAATCTGTTGGTGTAGTTTTATCGAACTCATTTGGTTTCGGTGGCTCAAATAGCTGCCTTTTATTCAAACACCCAGAGTTCGGAGGTTAAATATTATGCTTGATAATCCAAAAGTGTTTATTTCTGGTATGGGCGCACTCACTTCAACAGGTTTAAATTTAACAGATACATGGTCTGCTATATTAGAAGGGAAATCTTCATTAAACAGAATATCTGGATTCAATTTAAAAGGTTGGCCAAATGCTTTAGGTGGCGAAATTACTGACTATAATGAAGTAAAAATGTTGCCTGATAAAAAATTAAAAAAGGTAATCTCGAAGCAAGATAATTATGGGATAAATGCTGCTATGCAAGCTATATCTCACAGCAGGTTAATGGAATTCAAAGATACACTAAACGATGATATGCAAGCTATTTTTGCTGAAACATGCGGAGTTTTTGTAGGATCTCCTGGAAATAAATATTTACAGCAATATGATTTTTTACCATTAATGGCAAAAACTAATTGTGATATGCAAAAATTTGCCGAGCAGTTATTTAACGAAGTTCATCCTATGTGGTTACTTAAGATACTGCCAAATAATGTTTTAGCATATGTCGGAATAACTTATGGTCTTAAAGGCGCTAATCATAACATTACAAATCATGCTGTTGGTGGGACACAAGCAATTATCGAAGCATATCATGCAATTAAGTCAGGTCAAATTTCAAGAGCTGTAGTTGTAGGATATGACCTAGGAATAGAACCTCAAGCTCTATATTATTATGATAAAATTGGTGTTCTAAGTAATAATGCTCTCAAACCATTTTCATCTGAACACGATGGAACAATTCTTGCTGAGGGAGCAGCAGCTATTGTCATTGAAAGCGAATCTAGCGCGCAAGAAAGAGGAGCTAAATGTTATGCTGAAATTATTGGTGGAGGATCAAGCACTGAATCAACCAGCCTATTTTCCATTGAAGAAGAAGGGAATGAATTAGCTAAGCTTTTGAGCAATACCTTAAGTAAATACGACATATCACCAGAAAATATAGATTTTATTGTCGCTCACGGTAATGGGAATCAAAAATCGGACCTAAGTGAAGCAAGAGCTATAAATAGTATATTCTCAAATAAAATAGCTACAACTAGCTTCAAGTGGTCAATGGGTCATACATTATGCGCATCAGGAATTTTAGATACAATTTTAGCAGTGCAATCACTTAAAAACAAATGCATACCGGGAATAGCAAATCTAACTAGACCGGCGAAAGGATGTGAGAATTTAAATATAAGCAATAAAACTCGTGCGCTAGAAGATAATACTTCGGCAAAATCTATGATTATTAACCGGGGTTTTGCTGGTATGAATGCAGCTGTTATTATTGAAGCTTGTAAATAACTATGCAAAAATTCCCAATATCTCTAATAGGAAGATTTTTACATAAATTTGTCCCCTATAGAAAAAAAATAATTTATAATAATATTGATCAAGTCTTTGGCGACTCTTTAACTAAAAATGAAAAATCAAATCTAGCAAAATCATTTTACTCTCATATTGCAACTTCAATTAAAGAAATGATTCAATTAAGATTTATCAGCGAAAGGAAGCTTGTAAATAAAGTTGATGTTATTGGTTATCAATACTTATTAGATATAGCAAAAGAAGGCAAAGGGGTCTTAATTTTAACAGGCCATTTTGGAAGCTGGGAGTTTGCACCAATCGGTGGAATGCTTAGTTTTAAAGAATATAGTGGTCATTTTCACTTTATTCGAAAAAACTTAGGTAATAAAAAAATTGAGAGATTATTATTTGGCAGATATTTTAAAGCGGGCCTTAGAATTATTCCTAAACAACATGCCATGCAAAAAGTTAAAGATGCCTTAGATAATAATCATGCTGTAGTCTTTGTATTAGATCAACATGCAACTTTAGCTAATAAAGATGGCATAGCCGTGCCATTTTTTGGTAAAAATGCAGGCACGTACCGAAGTTTAGCTAGTATTTCAAGATATACAGGTGTGCCAGTTGTTCCTGCTGCAGGATACAGACTACCAAATGGCAGACATGTCCTGGAGTTTTATAAACCCATACCATTTATTGAATATGATTCTACTCAAGAATCAATTTATAAAAATACATTGTCGTATAATCAAGCGTTAGAAAAAATCATTTTAAGTCGACCAGAACAATGGATGTGGTTACATAAAAGATGGAAACTAGCGAATGAAAACCTGCTTAATTAAATGCATTAAATTAAACTCTTTATTTATTGGGAGTTCCCTTCGAATCCCATAAAGACCAAGATTCATCTGGGTTTTCATCCATTCTATGACTTAAATTATGTTTTTTTTCATCTATAAGATTTCTTAAATGTGGACTATATATTCCTTCTTCACTGCCGGACTTATGCACATAACAGAATCTATATCTAGTTGTTTTATTATCATAAACTGGAGGATTTTCTACATTATCATTATTCATTGGATTAGATTTTTTTATTTTACATTTTCTAAGCCAAGTTTCTAACGATTCGTAGTTAAAAATATAATCGCAACCTTTCACTAACTTCCAAATTTCTTTACCGTTATTTTCCTCTTCTAGATACTCTTTATACAAACAAATTTTATTTTTATTTTCTGGAACTGCTGCGAGAATGCAACAGTCTTCTTCCTTTAATTTTTTTACCATTGTTACTAAATCATTGTCTAATTCATCACTAAACTCATCATTTTTAACAAAAAATGATTTATACTCATTTTTTTTAATCTCTAAAGAACTTAGCTCAAAAGTTTCGCCAGGCTGATTACGAAATGCATCACATCTCCCACCAAACACAAAAAATCTCATGAATCTCAAACAATCGACTGGCTGTCTAATCATGCAGATTAAATCCGAATTGACTGGAGTCATTGGTCGCGTTCTGTTTAAGATGTTTGTTATACCTAAAAATCCTATAGAACAGGGTGCCACGATAAGAGTAACTATAATAAAAAAAACCTGGCCGAAAATTATCGATAAACAAGATGGAATAATGAAGAACAACAACAAGGCGGTATATTGAAAACTTTGGCATAAATTGTCATAAATAGTCACCCCATCCCGTGGGAAAGCAATTAAGAATAAAGAAGCCAATACATACTCAACTTCCAATAAAATCAAAATTAACGAATTAATTACTAAAGCAATTGCTACAGATATGTAACCAAAAATCATCCCCAAAATTATATCTAAAATATCGACAATAGCCTGCATTATACTAATAGCTAAAACAAGTAAGTAATCTATTGGGATTTGCATATTTCATCCATCAAAAAAACTCTAAATGCCGAATTTTAACACAATAAAATAAATAATCCTAGAAAAAGCAGCTGAGATCGTAGCGTAGTAGAGCTCAACAGCTCAACTACTTTTTCTAGGATAATGCTATTTTCTCCAAAAAGCCGGGGTAAACAATATCAAAACAGAAAGTATTTCTAACCTACCCGTTAACATAGCTACTATAAGCAACCACTTTCCTGGTACATCTAAATCACTATATTCAACTTTTAGATTATCAATACCAAACCCTGAGTTTGTTAAACTACTAGTTATAGCTGCAAATGATATTTCAATGTTATATCCTAGCGACATAAATACTAAAACAAACAACAGATATAATCCTATAAAAGTACTCACAAAACCCCAGATTGACTGTATGGTTACTTCTGATACGACCGTCTTTCCAAGTTTTATTGGCACAATAGCCTGAGGATGTAACATTCGCAATAACTCTCTCCTGCTTTGCTTAAATATTAATAATGCTCGCACAACTTTTATCCCTCCACCAGTTGAACCAGCTGAACCACCTATCAACATCAAGATCATAGCTAAAAACGGCGCAAATGTTCGCCATGGAGTTATGTTTTCCAAATCAAAACCTGTAGTTGTGGCAAGTGAAATAGTAGTAAATAAACCTGTTATAAAGGTATGTAAATTTAATCCGAAGACTTTATGGCGTATCAGTGTGTAAACAATTATGCAGGTAGCTACCAATATAATAGTTAAATAAAACCTAAACTCTTCATCTTGCCAATAGAACTTTAATGATATATTTTTTAAGGCTAAAAAATGGAGGGAAAAATTAGTTGCTCCTAATACCATAAAAACACATGCTATCAACCTAATCCAATCACTATCATAATAAGCGAAGCTTGAAGAATGCATGGTAAATCCACCAGTTGAAACTGTTCCAAAACTCTCACCAATGGCATCAAAAAAACTCATACCACATAAATAATAAAAAAATATACAAAGAATAGTTAGCAATAAATAAATAGACCATATAATTTTAGCTGATTGTGTAATTCTGGGGGTTAATTTTGCATCTTTCATTGGACCAGGGGTTTCAGTTCTAAACAACTGCATACCTCCTACGCCCAGCATAGGTAATATTGCAACTGCCAAAATAACTATTCCTATTCCACCTATAAATTGGAGCTGCTGCCTATAATATAGAATTGCATGTGGTAGAGCATCTAGATTATTGATAACGCTTGCTCCGGTTGTAGTAATACCAGAAACCGTTTCAAATATGGCATCTGTAACGCTCGTTAAATTATCAATTTCTAATAAAAATGGGATAGACGCAAAATAACAAATAGCTAACCAAAATAAAACAATCAAAATAAAACCATCGCGAATTTTAAGTTCATTCTGACAATTTTTAAAACTTAACCAAAGACCAACCCCTATCGAAAAACTAAAAAAATACGCTACTATAAAAGGCATCCAAACATTTTCTTTAAAAATAACGTTAACTAGCAAAGGAGTAAGCATGCTTTGACTAAATATCAGTAATAATATTCCCAATAACCTAAAAATCGCTTTATATTGCATAATTGTCTAATTCAAACTCATAAATGACAGATTAACTTGAAATAAAGATTCTAATTGTCTAATGTATCTTTTTTTAAGTAGCAAAATAATTACGTGATCTTTTTCTTGTAAAACAAAATCACTATCTATGATAAAAACTTCCCCATCTCTTGCAACTGCAGCAAGCATGCAACCAGGTGGAAACTCTATCTCTTCTATTTTTCTACCTATTACTCTTGATGTCTGCTCATCACCATTAATAATTAGCTCTATTACTTCAGCTTCATCATGCTGAAGGCGATGAACTTTTATCATATTCCCACGCCTAAGCTTTGTTAGAATACTTCCAATTGTGATATGTTGCGGAGAAATGGCATAATCAATCGAACTATCATCAATTAAATCAACATAAGCATCTTTATTTACTAGCGCCATAGTATATTTAACACCAAGTTTTTTTGCCTGCAAACATGCCATAATATTTGCTTCATCATCATTTGTTACCGCGCAAAAAACATCTGTAAACTCTATATTTTCATTTACTAGTAAATCTTTGTCAGCAATATCTCCTTCTAAAACAGTCGCTTTTTCTAAATGAGCGGCTAATTTTGCTGCAGATACTGAATTATGATCTATTACTTTTACCTGATATCTCCTCTCCAAAGAAATAGCTAATCTTTTGCCGATGTTTCCTCCACCTGCAATTATTATGCGCTTATTAGGCTCAACATAACATCCTAATACAACTAAAGTAGGCTGAATTGCCTCAGAACTAGCAATAAAAGAAATTGAATCATTTTTAATTAAAATACAGTCATTCGTTACAGGGATAGATACTTTTCGACGAAACAAAGCTACAATTTTCACGTCTAGACTATCTAATAATCTAGTGATTTGCTGGATATTTTTACCATGCATACCATCATCAAGATTAATTTTTATAGTCATTAATAAAATTTGACCATTATAAAAATCTAAAATTTGCGTAGTACCTGGATAATCAACTAAATTAATTATATGCTCGGTAACCAATTGCTCTGGGCTAATTCTTACATCAATTGGCATCGCGTTATTTTCGAAAATAGCAGGATACTCATAATAATTTTCTGATCTAATTCTCGCTATCTTACTTGGCGTTTGAAAAAGATTATATGCAATAAAACAACCTATCATATTAACTTCATCACTATTTGTTACAGCAATAACCATGTCTGCTTGCTTAATTCCTGCTTGAAGTAATATTTTGGGGTGAGAAGCTGAACCATGCACTGTCTGAATATCTAATCTATGTTTTAATTCAAAAAGGCGCTGCTCATCCGTATCAATCAAAGTAATATCATTATCTTCATTAACTAGATTTTGAGCAAGACTACCGCCTACTTGGCCTGCTCCTAAGATAATAATTCGCATATATTCTCCAAAACCCCATCATAAACAAATGCAGCTGGACCATTCAAATAAATGACATCTTTCAGATCAGGCCAAATTACTTTTAATTTACCACCTGGAAGTTGCACGGTTATCTCTTTTGCCAAGTTATAATTAACCCTACCAATAGCTGCGGCTGCAACAGCACCACTTCCACACGCATTAGTTTCGCCACAACCTCTTTCATAAACTCTAAGTTTTATAAAATTATTACTCTCAATAGTCATAAAACCTACATTTGTTTGTTGCGGGAAAAAATAATGCTCACTTATTGCTTTACCAATTGTTCTTACATCTTTATCCGTTGGATTATCCATTACCAAAACTGCATGAGGATTACCTACATTCACGACATGAATTTTATGATAACCAATATTGGCAAGATTTATAGAGTAAATTGATTGTACCTCATTTACTAAAAAAGGTATCTCAAGTGGTAAAAAACGTGGTTTACCTAAACTTACTGTAACTGTTTCATCATCTAGAAGATTTAGCTGCATATTGGTTGTAATAGTTGCAATAACAAAAGATTTTTTGTGCGTCAAAGATTCTCTTTCAATAAATTTAGCCAGACATCTAGCTCCATTTCCACATTGCCCTACTTCTTGTCCATTGGCGTTATAAATTCTATAAAAAAAATCTACATCTGGAGCATTAGATTTTTCTACAACCAAACATTGATCAAAACCTATTCCAGTATAACGGTCACTAAGCCTAGCAATTACATTTTTAGTTAATGATACATGCTGATTTATCCCATCTATAACAATAAAATCGTTTCCTAAACCATGCATTTTGGTAAATTTAAGTTTCATTATTTTTGTGACTGTTGAGTATTTGGTAAATAAAGCGGGCCCTGTTGTCCACAAGCACACAAAATAATTCCTAACATCAAAATGGTAATTAATTTTTTCATTTTTATAATTCGATTTTTTTAAAAATTTAGTATATTTAAAATAAGAGATTTTTTCTATAAGTTTTCATCTTCACAGCATTACAAAGCTTAACAATACAATTTTAGTAGACCTATCTTCAGTTTTTTTGGATAATGTATTTTTTTTCTTAGATATCGGAGAATACTTGTCTATTCACATAAAAAAACCAAATTGTAATAATGCTAAAGCGGTTGTAATTTGGCTACACGGCCTTGGTGCTGATGGAAATGATATGATTAGGGTAGTTGATGCTTTTCAAGATAATTTACCTATAGTCCATATCTTCGTTGATGCACCTATTCGACCAGTTACCATTAATAACAACATGCCAATGCGAGCTTGGTATAATATATCAGGAATGCAACTTACAGATCGTGAAGATCTTGACGGAATATTAGCTTCTGAAAAAATTATTAATGACATCATCGAGAGTCAAGTTAAAGAGGGTTTTTCATATCAGCAAATATTTTTAGCTGGATTCTCTCAAGGAGGTGCATTAGCGCTTTTTATAAGCCTTCGCAACCAACATCAGATTGGTGGGTGTATTTCACTATCAGCTTATCTTCCTTGCGTAGCGCAATGTAGTAATACTTATCATCCAAATTTACCTATTTTTATGGCTATGGGTGAATTTGATCTGGTTGTTCAACCAGCTTGGACAAAAGCTAGTTACTCTTGGATAAGATCTAAATACTTTGTAAATCTAACTTGGAAACAATACCCAATGGCACATAACATTTGTATAGAAGAAATTAACGATATATCATTTTGGCTAAATGAAAGAATAAAGGAACTGAATTATTTGGGAGAAAAGCAATGACCGTTGTAAAAAAATCCCGTGAAGTACCATATACCTGTAAACAAATGTATGATTTAGTTAATAATATTGAAAGCTACGCCAAATTTGTTCCTTATTTTACGTCAAGTGAAGTATTGCATCGCGATGAAAATGAAGTTCAAGCAACTTTAAATATTAGCGCAGCAGGAATTAGCAAATCTTTTACCACTCGAAATAACCTTCAGCCAAATAAAATGATTGAAATGCGCTTAGTAGATGGCCCATTCTCTCATCTAGAAGGGTTTTGGAGATTCGAGGAGACAACTAATGGTTGCCTGGTTGTTTTTGACCTTGAATTTGAATTTGCAGGAAAAATGTTTTCAATGCTTCTTGGCCCTATTTTCGAACAAGTAGCTGACAAAATGGTTGACTCATTTTGTGAAAGAGCTGATACAATATACAAAATTCCAGCTTAATTATGAATAAAATTGAAATAATATACTCGCCAAGCGAGCATACTACTGTACATTATACCATTCCTTTTTCTAAATGGTTAACAGTAAATGATGCGATGCATCTTTCAGGGTTAATTAATAAATACCCCGAAGTTTCTAATCTAGATAAAGGTGTTTTTTCAAAAATTGTTAATAGTGATTATATCTTAAATCCAAAAGATAGATTAGAAATATATAGAAATCTTCTAACTCGCCCCATGCAAAGAAGAAGAAATAAGGCTAAATAAACCTAAACAGTACAGTGCTAGCCATCACTGCCATTAAGTTAAGCCTTCACGCGAAGGCGGAATCCATTTCTAAGCGGCACAGTTCTACTTAGGGATCAATGGCATTCGCTTAAGAAAATAGAATGTTTTAATTTTCGTCGTTGCTATACTGCGAAGAAATCCAGATAGGCAGGTAAATTTTGATGCTACAACCCTGCACGAGCAGGATATTGTTCAATTTTAACCAATCGGTTATTCTTAAAATATAAAACTAGATTTTTAGTTTTTCTTATTTTACCCATTTTTTGGTAAGTGAAAGCATAATCCCAGCGATCATTATTAAATAATGGACTCATTAAACTAGTGCCCATTAATATAGCTGCGTCTTCCTTAATCATCCCTAAATGCAACCTATCTATGCTAGATTGCGAAAGTAAGTTTCCTTGCTGAACTCTGATTCTTGAATAATCAAAACCAGTACAACTTGACAATGATATAACCAAAGAAATAAATATAAAAATGATTTTGATTTGCATTTTAAACCTAATAACTTTATTTTAATAAGGCGAGTATATAATACAAGTCTGCTAC
>MHBB01000016.1:0-1921 GCA_001803185.1 Legionellales bacterium RIFCSPHIGHO2_12_FULL_35_11 | reverse complement strand
ACTGCTAGATTTATCCCATATAAATTCCATCTTTTCTAGACCCCTTAACTTTTTGTTCCGCCAACTGTTAATGCATCAATTTTTAAAGTTGGTTGCCCCACGCCCACAGGCACAGATTGACCATCTTTACCACAAACCCCTATCCCTTTATCTAGGGCAAGATCATTTCCTATCATACTAACTTTTTGCATAACATCTGGGCCATTTCCAATAAGAGTTGCTCCTTTTACAGGCTTAGTGATTTTACCGTTCTCAATCAAGTAAGCTTCACTGGCTGAAAACACAAACTGACCAGAGGTAATATCTACTTGTCCTCCACCAAAATTTACCGCATATAAACCTTTAGAAACTGATTTAATAATCTCATTCGGATCGTAATTACCAGCTAGCATATACGTATTTGTCATTCTAGGTATAGGCACATGAGCATATGATTCTCTTCTGCAGTTACCTGTAGATTTCATGCCCATAAGTTTAGCATTTAAGTTATCTTGCATATAGTTTACAAGGATACCATCTTCAATTAATGTAGTGCACTGACTCGGGGTACCCTCATCATCAACAGTTATTGACCCACGTCTATCAGGAATAGTCCCATTATCAACCACAGTAACACCTTTAGCTGCAACTTGCTGATTTAATTTTCCAGAAAATGCTGATAATTTTTTACGATTAAAATCACCTTCTAATCCATGACCAACTGCTTCATGTAATAATACTCCTGGCCAGCCAGGTCCTAAGACTACAGGCATAGTTCCTGCCGGAGCATCAACTGCTTCTAAATTAACTACGGCTTCGCGAACTGCTTCTCTAGCGTACTCAAGCGCTATCTCCTTTTCAGTAAAATAAGAATATGCGAACCGACCCCCACCGCCGGATCTACCTGACTCACGTCTCCCCTTATCGTCTAAAATTACACTTACATGGACACTGACAAGAGGTCTTATATCTGCTACCATCTGCCCATGAATATTAACTACCATCACTACTTCATAACAACCTGATAAAGAAGCATTTACTTGAATTACTCTTGGATCTAACCTTCTTGCCTCTTTATCAATTGCTTCGAGTAAAGATATTTTTTCTTGTTTAGAAAGTGTTTCAATTGGATTTATGGGAGAATATTTTGTGTCTAAGGTAACTGGTACTTTTACTGACTTTACTATTTTACTATCTCCATAAGCAATAGATCTAGCAGCATTTACTGCTCTTTCCATCGCTGGTAGCAAAATATCATCACAATATGCATAACCTGTTTTATCCTCACTAACCGCACGAATTCCAACTCCACGATCAATTGAGAAGCTCCCACTTTTAACCTCTGAATCTTCAAGATACCAAGATTCATAACTACAACTTTGAAAATACAAATCGGCATTATCTATATGCGGTGTTTTGATAGAATATAATAACTTTTCAATTCTCTTTTCATCTAAGGAAGCGGGTTTTAGCAATATGTCCTTAGCAATATTTAAGGTTTCTTTCATTAGCTCACCATTTTCTATGTCCAAAATACTTATGCATATAATCCCAGAAATAGCATGTTAAATCCACAAAACTAAAAAAAATCTCCAATAAAAATAGATGTATAATATTTCCTGCCTATCTGGTTGCCACATATTCGTCATTGCGAGGTACGAAGCAAACCAGGCTTCGTACCTCGCAATGACCACTTGCTTCAATAAAACCAAATCCTTTTGCTTCGTTAAACCATTTTACTTTACCACGAATTTTATCTGTCATTTTATTTCTGCCCTACCTGTGGGTGTGATTAAAACTGCGGTCAATTGAAAGATGCCGTCATTGCGAGGAGCGCAGCGACGAAGCAACCCAGAGGTTACGAACAGGGCTGTCTCATCAAATAATATAGACGGGGCGTAGGTTGGGCCTTGGCCCAACGATAAAAAAGCTGCATTTTTTG
>MHBB01000015.1:24990-36925 GCA_001803185.1 Legionellales bacterium RIFCSPHIGHO2_12_FULL_35_11 | reverse complement strand
ATTTTGCCGTTAATGCTTGCCCATGATACAATGCCTTAGCACAAACTTCCCCTGCATGATTTACACGCATTAAACCGGCAATATGCTTTTTATCTCTAAAACTAATAGCCGAATCTACTAAATCATGGCCGGGAGTTTCTCTTTTTTTTTCTCTATTTTCTGGCACCACAATAGCTCTAATAGCAGCGTCAAATCCAGTCAGTAAATGATCTATAAATGTATAATGTCGCATGTTTACTTAAATTATGCACAATAATAGCTTAGTATAACTCCTATTTATTGAGAATGCCTACATAAAATGTTAATCTTATGCAGACAAATTATTCCACCATTGACTAGGAATTACTTAAAATGAGCATAAAAAGCATTATTCAACGCTTAAAAGATTTATTTTGTAAAACATCACGGATGTCTGGCATTATAAAATTTTTTGATAGAAAAAAAAGATTCGGATTTATTGTCTCCGGAAATAACGAATATTTTTTTCATGCCGCAGCTACTGATCCACGTGATTTTAAAGCTTTGCAAGATGGACAAGCTGTTACTTTTACAATAACTAAGGGTAAAAAGGGTCCGCAGGCGGATAAAATTGAAATCGTAAGGTAGTCAATTATGAATGAGAAGGATCTAACTATACAAAAACACATGCTACAGTTTAGTGAATACTTAAATTCACGAATTCTGGGTCAATCAAGTTTGGTTTCAAGACTTCTAATAGCTTTACTAGCAGATGGACATCTGCTAGTAGAAGGAGCGCCTGGACTTGCAAAAACTAGAGCGGTAAAAGAATTATCAGCTGGCGTTGAAGGATCTTTTCATCGAATCCAATTCACCCCTGATTTACTACCTGGCGATTTAACTGGAACTGATGTCTATCATCCTGAGGATGGTTCATTTGTATTTTTACCGGGGCCCATTTTCCATAACATGGTGTTAGCGGATGAAATCAACCGCGCACCAGCTAAAGTTCAGTCAGCTCTTCTAGAAGCTATGGCTGAAAGGCAAATAACGATTGGTGCTAAAACTTACCCACTACCAGAGTTATTCCTGGTAATGGCAACGCAAAATCCAATTGAGCAAGAAGGAACTTATCCTTTACCAGAAGCGCAACTTGATAGGTTTTTAATGTATGTAACCATCTCTTATCCTGACGCTAATGTTGAACATGATATTCTCGAGTTAGCTCGATCTGAGGCAATAACTGGTAAAACAGAAAAACTATCCTCAACAGTTGAACCACCTGTTTTAACTCAAGCAACTTTATTTGAAGCACGCCAACAAGTCTTAGCAGTTCACACGAGTAAAGAGTTAGAACAATACATAGTCCAGCTAGTTATAGCAACCAGAAATCCTACACCACATAGTGATTCTCTTGCCAGATGGCTGCGTTTTGGTGCAAGTCCCAGAGCTACTATCGCTCTAGACCGATGCTCAAAAGCTTATGCATGGTTACAAGGCAGAGACTTTGTCATACCTGAGGATATCCATATCATTGCCCATGAAGTTCTTCGCCATAGAATAATTCTAACATTTGAAGCCGAAGCCGAAGGAATTACTAGAGATTATTTTGTTGATGAACTTTTACGTCTGGTGACAATACCATAGAGGTTATTCATGGATGGAGTTATTGTAACATTATCCGAACTAATCGCCACCCAACGCTATGCAGAGGATGTTCGTTATCCTCCCGATGGATATGCTCTTCGCCCAGGACAACATCGCTCGAAACTACGTGGAAGAGGAGTTGACTTTTCTGAGGCCAGAAACTACCAAGCTGGTGATGAAATTAAGCATATGGAATGGCGCGTTACTGCTCGAACTGGAAGACCACATATCAAAGTTTATCATGAAGAACGAGAAAGACCTGTTGTAATCTTAGTAGACTTTAATCCATCAATGTATTTTGGCACAAAGATAGCGTTTAAATCCGTAGTTGCCGCTAAATTAGCCGCTATTCTAGCTTGGACTGGAGCAAAACAAGGTGATCGCATAGGCGGATTTTTATTTTCAGAAAAAGAACACCATGAATTTATTCCTCGATCACGCCAAGCAGGAGTACTACCATTTTTAGCCGAACTTTGTCATTATACTGAACAATATAACCAACATTCTCTCGCATCACCACGTGAACTAAGCCATGCATTACTGCGACTTAGACGAGTTGCTAAACCTGGAAGTATTATAGCGCTAATTAGTGATTTTTATAGTATGGACGATGATACAATTAAACATCTAAATCATTTACGTGCTCACAATGATATATTGGCATATCATATTTGCGATAGATTAGAGTTAACCCCCCCACCCCCAAATAGATACGCTATTTCCAATGGGTATGAAAATCTTATTTTAGATACGACACTTGATAAAGTTAGGTTTGGTTACCAGTTTCATTTTGAAAAGCAAATTAATCAATTAAAGACAAAACTTAAGAAATTACAAATTCAATATATTCAAACAACCTCTGAAATGGATTTACCTCTCTTGGTAAGACAAACTTTTCCAAGGAGAATCAATGGATAATTTACCATATAATGAACTTGCCAAATTGCATGATATTCGCATGCCAAATCCATTATCCGTATGGCAAATTGCTCCAGCATGGTATTTTTTAATAATTGTTTTTTTAATTTTAATTTGTACTATTAGTCTTTATTTTGTAAAGAACGTCCATTTTTGGAAAGCTAAAAAACAAGCACTAAAACTTTTAGCAGACTATGCAAATGAATATGCTAAAACAAAAAACAGCCAAAATACTTGTGCTAAAATAAATAACTTATTAAAAAGAGTGGCTTTTATTTATTTTCCTAGAGATATAACTGCTGGTCTAACTGGAAACAATTGGATTGATTTTTTAAATAAAACTTTAATTCCACCTGAAAAACCAGGTAAAAGTGCTAAATTTTTCCATTTTATACACGATAGCATTAAAACCAGTTTTACAAAAACAAACAGAGATGCTCTAAAATCTAAGCATTCGTTTTATCTACTAAAAAAAGAACTATTACAATATCCATATCAAAAAGCAGTGGGTGAAACTGACTTGAAGCTCTTATTTACATTAACCAAAACTTGGATTAAAAATCAAAAAACTCGTAAGCTTTCTGACTCTACAAGTAAAAACTCTAAACTTTGGAGAGAAAATGTTTGAATTAGCTTCTCCATGGACTTTACTAGCAATCCCAATACCATTTTTAATCTGGTTTATTCTACCAACAACTAAACCTAAAATGTCAGTATCGCTTAAAGTTCCATTTTATAAACCACTAAAAGAAATTATAAAAAATAAAAAATCAAAGAAAATGCCATCAAATAATTTCTTAACATTTTTTATTGCTTACTTATTTCTATTAATCGCTTTATCTGGACCTAGATATATCGGAGAACCACAACCATTATCTCTCGAAAGTTGCAATATCCTCTTAGCACTAGATATTTCCCCTAGCATGGGTATAAATGACATGCAAATTAATGGCCGAAGAGTAACAAGACTGGATGCAGTCAAAGGAGCGGCAAAGCAATTTGTTCTTGATAGGCCTAGCGATAAAATTGGCTTAATTCTTTTTGGTGAACAAGCCTATCTTCTTACTCCATTAACTTTTGACCGACAAAATATACTAATGCGCCTAGACGATGCCTCTGTTGGCTTAGCTGGCAAGTCAACATCAACAGGAGATGCGATAGGTTTAGCCATTAAAAAACTAGAGCATGTTAACAAAAAAGGGCGAATGATTGTTTTGCTAACTGATGGAGCCAGTAATTCTGGCATGCTCCATCCTATAAAATCAGCTGAGATTGCCAGAGATGAGGGAATAAAAATATATACTATCGGCTTACATTCGGAAATAGATCCAAACTCTTTTAGTGGTATGTTTTTAAGTGCAAATAGTTCAGCAGATCTAGATGAAGATACCTTAAGATCTGTTGCTAAAATAACTGGGGGACAATATTTTCGCGCAACAAATCCACAATCATTACAAAAAATATACGCTTCTATTCATAAACTTTCTAAAATAAACCAAGACCAAAAAACCATTAGACCACAACATGAATATTATCCATGGTTTTTAGGGATAGGATTTATCTTATTCTTATATGCCATTTCTAAGAATTCAGGATTACAATTTTTTAAATTTTCAGATGAGGATAAATTAGCATGCTAACAAATCTTCACTTTCTAAGACCAATGTGGTTTTTTGCTTTTTTTCCACTGACGCTTATTATATATAGCATCGCTAAACAAAATACTATCGTTACAAATTTTCAAAATATTTGTGACAAAAATTTACTTCCTCATTTACTTAAAATCCATGGAAAATTAAAGCAATTTTTACCTTTTTCACTACTTTTCGGGAGTGGTTCTTGCTTGATATTTGCGCTCGCAGGCCCCTCCTGGTCTAAAATAGATGTACCAATATATCGCCAAATACAACCGCGAATCATTTTACTAGATATGTCTCAAGATATGCTTAATACTGATTTATCTCCCTCAAGATTAGAGCGAGCTAAATTTAAGCTCCATGGCCTATTATCCAAGGAAACATCAGGCCAAGTTGCATTAATTGCTTATACTGATGAACCATTTGTAGTTTCTCCGTTAACAGAAGATAGTAAAACTATCGATTCTCTACTCCCAATACTACATCCAGATATAATGCCTGTTAGTGGAAATTCGCTTGATAAAGCTTTACTTGAAGCAAAAAAAGTTTTCCATGCTGCGTCAAATACAACCTCCGGGGAAGTTTTAGTCTTAACCGCCAAAATTCCGACAATTTCCGCAACAAAAGAAGCTAGTACCATAAATCAAGCGGGACTTAGAGTTTCAATAATTCCAATGCTTGACAATAAAAATTTTAACTCTTACTTTCAACCATTAGCCAAAGCAGGAAATGGTAAAGTAATTACTTTGACAAGTGACGATTCAGATATAAATAAATGGCTTAATCTATCAAATATTAAAAGCTCATTTCAAGCCAATAATATTATACTTCTTTCGAAACTCGCTGCAGAGAGTGGAGTACGAGGAGATGAGGCGCACAGAACCGCAGTGTACACGTCAGTACATGAAGATTCGAGCACTGAATCGACGAAGCAATTCACCTCTGCAGTAGAGTTTCGAAAGAAGTCTATTCAAAATATCCAGCTTTGGAAAGATGAAGGCCGTTGGTTTATTTTGTTAGCAATTTTGCTGCTTTTACCTGTATTCTGGCGAGGATGGTTGGAGATAATTAGTTCATGAAGAATCTACTGTTTCTAAGGCGCTTAGTCATCATACTTATAAGTGTATTAATATCTGTCAACACTGCATACGCGTCATTATGGCAAAAACTATGGAAAACAAACAATCAAATTGCGCTTGATATGATGAAATCAGGGCAATTTAAAGACGCAAAAAATACCTTCACTGATCAAAATTGGCAAGCTTATGCTGCTTTTCGCGCAAAAGATTATAAATCTGCAGCTGAACTATATGCCAAGTCTCGGACTCTAAATGATTACTACAATCAAGGTAATTCCCTGGCTTTTCAAGGAAAACTTCAGGATGGCATAGATGCTTATAATAAGGCTTTGCAAATAAATCCAAATGATGCGGACGTAATTTATAATAAAAAAACATTAGACGATTTGCTAAAACAACAAAAAGAAAATAATTCTTCAAACAATAGCCAATCAAAGAACCAAAACAATAATAACATGAAAAATAAAGACAACAAAAATAACCAACAGAACAAACAAAATCCTACAGACAAAGATAAACAACAAATGAAAAACCAATGGTTAAAACTAATTCCTGAAGATCCTGGTGGTCTTCTTAGAGAAAAATTTAAGCGCGATCATTTAAGAAGAAGTGGTTAGGGAACTCCCAATAAATAACTATGCTTACGCAAACATTTCTGTATTAATCAACAAATCACATACGAGGAGAAATAATGTCAAATAACCATGTAAAAGAAAGAGCGGTTGTTCTTCTTTCTGGTGGTTTAGACTCAACTACATGTCTTGCTTATGCAAAATCAAAAAATTTAGACTGCTATGCATTGAGCTTTAACTACGGACAAAAACAAATTTCCGAGTTAGAATTTGCAAAAAAAACAGCAATCAAGTACGGTGTTATTCAGCATGAAATTATAAATTTACAGTCAATAATTAGCTTCAATTCGACTGCATTAGTAAACAAAGAAATCTCTGTTCCAGACTATGAAAATTCAGACACAATCCCCTCAACTTACGTCCCTGCCAGAAATACTATTATGCTTTCTCTAGCTATTGGACTCGCCGAAGTTATTGATGCAAACTATATCTATATTGGCGCGAGCTCTATTGACTATTCAGGATATCCTGACTGTCGCCCTGAGTATTTTGATGCATTTACCAAGCTAGCAAATCTAGCAACCAAAGCGGGAGTTGAAGGGAAAAAGCTTAAAATTGAAACTCCTTTGCTTCATTTAACCAAAGCTGAAACAATTTTACTTGGCGTATCCTTAGGAGTTGATTATACTAAAACTGTATCTTGTTACCGTGCAAACAGCGAAGGACTTGCTTGTGGGACATGTCATAGTTGTTATTTAAGAAAAAAGGGGTTTGAAGAAGCTGAGTTGGTTGACCCAACTCGCTATATGGTCTAGGGACTGTTAGCATTTAAAAGAGCTAAATAAAGTTCAAAATAATTTGCTGCTTTGGACTGTGACAATTGTTAAATACCAATTTGGAAGAACTTATATGATAAAGCGACTGCTAATCTTAATAATTGCAGCTTCACTACTAAGTAGTTGTACTTGGAGATATAATTTCTGGCAACACTTTTCACACCCGAAATCAAACAAACCACTAGTCTCAACGCCAAAAATGGTTAAAATAACCCAAAAAACCAGCCCATTTACAAAAGTAAATGTCACGGGCAAACTTGATGTTTGCTTACATCCTCAATCTACTTTTGATCAAATAGTTATTCACGGCGACTCGCGTGATGTTGAAAATATTCAGCGTTCCGTTATTCATAATGAATTATTTATAAGTTTCGGCAAAGGATATCCAAAAGGATGTCGACCAAAAATAGATATATACATGCGCAATATTATATCTTTCACCTACCACGGTTTTGGTGACGTAATTGCCAAGAATTTTGTCGGCAATTGCATGGATTTATTAATTGATAACCAAAGAACGACTCTTTTAGACGGTGCGTTTAGTGTAAGAAAAGCCACATTTATGAATACCGGCCAGACTAAATTACGCGGCCTTAAAAGCTGTGCGATGGTAATGGACCTTCGCGGAAATACCGATGTTAAATTAGTTGGATATGCAAATGTTGCCTCTATCAATATGTCTGAGAACAGCAAGTTAAGCTTATACTGGATAAAAAGTAAATTAATTAAAGTAGCGCTAAAAGATAGAGCTAAAGCTCAATTAGCCGGAGTTGCAGAAACACTAGATGCGAAACTGTGTGATAAATCTAGATTAAATGCCAGATATTTAATGTCTAAAAATAGTTTTATAAAAACGTATAATGACGCAACCGCTGAGATTTCAGTGACGAAAAATCAGCATACTCTAGCTCAGGATAGAAGTAATATTTATTACTATTTCCTACCTGAAACCAAAACAGATTTTATGGCAGCAGATGGGTCTGTTTTAGATATGCGGGAATGGGAAAGACCGTTTTTAAAGAGCACTGATAGATATAATCAATAATGAATTTTTTTATATACATTTTTATCGGCGCAATTACAGGAACATTATCTGGATTGCTTGGCGTAGGCGGCGGAATCATTGTTATTTCCGCTTTAGTTTTATTATTTAAACATAATCCAGATATTGCAAATCAAATGATAATGCATGTAGCAGCTGGAACTTCTTTAGCCATCATGATTTTTACCGCATCTTCATCCGCCTACACCTATTTTAAAAGAAACTTAATCAATTGGAGTATGGTTCTTCACTTTCTTCCTGGACTATGTCTTGGTATGATTATTGGCACAATAATTGCTAGCAATTTATCTAGTGATAATATAGTTAGATTGTTTACTGTTTTCTTATTTTCAATTGCTATCTTTTTATTTTTTCATCAAAACAAAGATTTAAAATCAGAAATTATCCAGCATAAATTAAACTCTTCTTTATCTCAAAAAGTTTTAATAACTATAGCAGCTATAGGAACCGGCTTAATTTCAACAATTTTTGGCATTGGCGGCGGAATGCTTATGGTTCCATTTTTTTTGATTTTAAAATTGAACATTCGAAGCGCATCTGGAACATCAGCATTTTGTGGCTTACCAATTGCTATAATTGGGACAATATTACTCACTATATCTGGTCTAAACAATGATTCACATATGCAAAGTCCAGCAGGTACCATTGGTTTTGTGTATTGGCCAGCGGTCTTTGTTATTGCTAGTGCCAGCATGATTTTTGCACCAATTGGCGCCTATTTTGCAAGCTTATTCCAACCTAAAACACTAAAAAGAATCTTATCAATTACTTTAGTTCTTACTGCTATTAATTTACTTTTACCGCAAGGGAGCTCTAAACATCAAATGTTTGCCCTTGCACAACAAAACCTCTAAATCCATCAGCAACTGCATCTGGCAAATCTCCATCGGCATAATCATACAACCACATCTTTTCCTTTATACTTCTATCTAAGGAATTCAATGCCTCATAACTTGCATGTTGGCCGCTAACAATTTTTGAAGTTTCACAGTCATGAAAAATAATAGTAGAGTCTTTGTATACAGAAATTAGTTCATCTTTAGCGAACCTAGCGTCGGTTGATAAAAATACTTTCTCTTTATCCCCTATAAAAGATAATCCATAGCATGGTAATCTCTTATTGTTACTCATACTATGAAATACTCGCACTAAATTAAAATCATAACCTTCCCAACTAAATTTATTACCTTTTGTCGTTTGAATATCAAAAAAACTATCAAGTTTCGCTTCTATATCTTCGAGTGTAGACATGCCACCTTTTAAAACATTTTCCCATACAGGCTTCTGCAACTCAGAACAAATATATAATTTAGGTCTTTTTTTATCTATAAATAATTTCGACAATCCTAACCATTCCATACCACCTACGTGATCAGCATGTAAATGACTAATATATACCGCATCAATATCATTATGACTAAAATTTTGTTGAATAAGAGAATGCTTAATATCACTTCCGCAATCAATCAATAAATTTTTTCCTGAAGAGCTAGTCAACACCATGTTTGACTGGAATTTTTTATAACCAATTGTTAGGGCGGATGATACACCCAGAAAAATTAGCTTCATGAATATATCCTTATCATATAAACACCATACAAACTTAAATTGCAACTATTTGTTTGTTGACTTAGCAAATATTGCCGTCCATACTTTTATAAAGATTTTATTATAAAGACTAGCATAAAAATTAAGGTTTTGAAGAATTGAATGACTAAACAAACCCTAAATATATCCAAAAAACAAATTGCAGAGTTTTTAGCAAAAACAAATTTATTTTCTGAGCTATCAGTTGATAGCATTGAAGAAATTGCAAATGAATTTGAGCTAATCTACTTAGCAGGAAACAAACCGCTCATCAAGCAAGGAGAGCATTCTGATTCTATGTACGTTTTAATGTATGGATTTTTAAGAGCAATCCAACAAGATGCAAATAAAGATGAAAAAATTATTGGTGAAATAAGTTCTGGAAGTGTGGTTGGTGAAATCGGATGCTTATTTGATGAACCACGCACTGCATCTGTATACACCATTAGAGACAGTGTGCTCTTAAAAATGACCAGAAAAACATTTAATGATTTACTTATAAAGCACCCTGAAATAATGATGGGAATAGCTCGTCAAAGCGTTAAAAGATTGGTAAACCCTAAAAAATATAGTCCAAAAAGAGATACTTCATGCTTTACACTTATCCCGGCTGGAAATTTTACTCAGATATACGAATTTAGTCAAAAATTTGTCGAAAAATTACAAAAATATGGTAATGCGTTGCTTATTACTTATGATGCTTTTTTAAATTTAAGTGGGGAAAAATCATCTTTAGAAAGTAGTGATACCCTCTCTATTTTCCAAGAACTAGAAAATAAATATCGATTTTTGGTTTATCTAGCAACTGAAAATGATATTTGGGCAGATCGCTGTATTCGTCAAGCAGATAAAATATTATTGATTGGAAAATATGGGCAAAGTTCAGAGCTAGGAGAAATTGAACGCCTAGTATTTAATAATAGAAACAAAATGAGCCCGTCTGTTGAGCTAGTGTTATTAGCCGAAGATAAAGTTAAAAATCCAGTTGGGGTTAATGCTTGGTTTAAAAATAGAGATTTAAAGGAACATTACAAAGTAAGAATATCACAAGAACCTGATCTTGAGCGCTTAGTAAGACTCATAACTGGCAATGCCCTAGGACTAATTTTATCTGGGGGTGGAGCATTAGCTTTAGCTCATGTTGGGGTGCTTAAAGCATTACATGAGGCAAATATTCTTATCGACTATATTGGTGGCGCGAGCATGGGCAGCATAATTTCTGGTTTATATGCCCTGGAAATAGATACAGACACTATCAAAGAAATGCTAGTACAGCAATTAACTGAATTTCAAAGCAAACTTGATTATACATTTCCGATAATTGCCCTAATTAGAGCTAAAAATCTTGATGATTTACTAAGCTCTTCTTTTGGAAAAAATACTAGAATTGAAAATTTGTGGCAAAAATACTTCTGTGTATCTACGAATATTACAACAAATGGCCTGCAAATTCATGAAAATGGCATCCTTTGGAAGGCAATTCGCGCAAGCCTATCTCTTCCAGGAATTTTACCGGCTACCTTTAATAACCAAAAACAAGTTTTAGTTGATGGTGGCATTTTAAATAATTTACCGGTAGATGTGCTAGCAAGTCGAATTAACGGTGGGAAAATCTTAGCTAGCTCCATTCAAAACCGTGAAGAACCACCAACTACCATAAATTATGAAGAATATACTTCTTCTGGATGGCATTTATTATTTAAGTACTTTCTTTTACCAAAACTAAATGGCAATCTTTATAATAAACGCAGCAAATTTATGAATATCGCTTCAATTATTCAAAACTCAATGATTATTGGTAGTAATAATCATCAACAAGCAATGATTCAAAAAGCGGATTTTAATATATCTATGGATCTTAAAAATTTCAGTATGATGAACTTTTTAGATACAGAAAAAATCATAAACTCAGGCTACGAGCAGGCAATAACTACTCTTAAAACTATAAATTTGTCGTCTTATAAAATAAGTCATGACCCCTTAGGGCTGTTGACAATTGGCTGCAAGATCCCCAAAAACTAGGCCTCATGTGTTAACCAATAAACCTAGAAAAAGCAGTTGAGCTCTACTACGAAGGCCTACTGCTTTTTCTAGGTTTATGGAAATGTGGTTCATCAATATTTTTAATTTTATCTAAAATTTCCTCTATTTGTTGAGCGGTTAGAGGTTTATTATAGTAAAATCCTTGGGCATATTGACAGCCAATACTTTCGGCAATTACAGCTTGTTCTTTTGTTTCAACTCCTTCAACTAAGGTTGGTAATGATATTGATTTCGCTAAGTCTAGCATTGATTTTAATAGATTTTGAGCTTCTGTTGATTGACCTAAAGATTTCATAAAAACTTTATCGATTTTTAATAAATCTACCTTAATAGTACGGATTCTTTCTAAAGAAGAATAACCTGTACCAAAATCATCAATGGCCGTTTTAATACCAGCTCGCCTTAGATTTTTCAATGCCGATTCAAAAATCTGATAATTTTGACTCACTAATCCTTCAGTGACTTCTATTTCAATACATTCTGGATTTATGTCATATTTGTTAATTGTATTTAATAGATTTTTTAAATATAGGCTAGAGGTTATTTCTAACATAGAAGCATTTATAGCTAGCTTCATTGGCGTTTTATATTTTAA
>MHBB01000015.1:24238-24966 GCA_001803185.1 Legionellales bacterium RIFCSPHIGHO2_12_FULL_35_11 | reverse complement strand
TACTTGTTCTTGCAAGTATTGGCCAAAATTTATAATTTGTTGGGTTTTTTCAAGAATAGGAATGAACTCTATTGGTGAAATTTCGCCGTATTTGGGATGATGCCAACGAACAAGTACTTCACAGCCTATAAGTTTTTTTGATTTAATTTCATATTGAGGTTGATATAAAAAAACAACCTCATTATTTTTCATTATGTTGTAACTATCTTTTTCCAATGTGTTGTTTCTTTTAATCGCAATTAAGTCATTTTTATTTATTTGCTTATGTAGTTCCGTGCTCTCAATTTTTGCTTGAGTCGCTGCGTATTGCGCGAAGTGAATTAGCTCTACAGCAGAACCATGGTTTTCAGGGTAACATACATAACCTGTAGTAAAGTCTATTGGCAACTCTAATTTATTAGAAAATATTTTTGCTGATAGTTGCTTGATAGATTTTTCGATATATAAACTAACCTCTTCGCAGTTGGTAAAATTAAAGCAGCCAACAAAACAATTACTCTCTATTCTAGCTAAGGTTATGTCTTGCCTACCGATATTCTTAATTTGTGTGGCAAAGTCATGTAATAGTTGATCTGCTGAGCCTTTTCCTAGAAGTCTTACTAAGGCATGAAAATTGTGAATATATGTTGCAAAGACAACTATGCAGTTATTGTTCGATTTTTGAATATTGGTAAGCAAACTGCTTTTTAAAGTTTTTAGAAAAAATTGATAGTTATAAACACCGGTTG
>MHBB01000015.1:7523-24207 GCA_001803185.1 Legionellales bacterium RIFCSPHIGHO2_12_FULL_35_11 | reverse complement strand
GCGTTGGTTAATTACCAGCTCTTGTTCATAATGAGCCCTATGAGCCAACATCTGTTCTATAGATTGAATTAGACTATTAATTTCGCTTAATTGTCCGTGAGTAGTCGTAATTTTAATTTTACCACTAACTACAGATGGCATTTCCTCAGTAAGATGTTCAATTGGATTAACAACTAACTTGATTAGTTGTCTTATTACAAATAATCCAAATATCATTGATAATGAAAGGATTAGAGAGGCGATAATTAAAGATATTATTTGCAATGTATTTATTCTAGCTTGTAAGACGGCAATCCATACTTTATTTTCAGAAATTGCCTTATTTAACGCTTTTTTAAGATCCTGATAATATGGAATAACGTTATTTGATAACTCAAAAGTTAACTCTGTGTCTTTCTTTGATTCAGCTAGAATGTAGCTATCATCAATTAAAAATCTTTTATAGGCTAAATTTGCTGCGAGCGGGTAGGCTTCTTTTAATAATTGTGTGGTTTGATTATTAGTAACAACTTGGAAACATATTATTACTAGTAATGCCAAACTATAAATTAACCCATAGGTGAATAGTCTTTTCGATAAAAAATATTTTAGCGAAAAAATATTATTGGGCTTTGTTATCTTCAGCATGATTTAGTCAGCCTGGATTTTTTTTCGTATAATAGTGTAAGTTTAGATCAACATGGGTTAATATCAAACTAAATTTGGTTTTAGTATAATTAAACCTAGTATCATTTTTTATCGAGGATGCTCAAGCACTGCCATTAAGTTAAGGATTATTCGGAAGCTAGAATAGCCATTCTCTCACATGCCACATTTAAAACGTCCCAGCCTTGTCGTTGTATTCGTATTAAATTTTTGTAATCAATTTCACGTAAATCTTGGAGAAGTTCTAGACCCATACTTTCGTGCTCAAAATCAACCACAGCATGAATTTCAAAATAATTTGTTTCTGAATAGTGCTGCATTATTTGATTGGCTTTTACAAAAAATATATTAGCACTTGCTTCAAGAACTAGATGGATTAAGACTATTTTTTCTATGTTATCTAGAGTCATCATTTTCCAAGTAAACCAACTAGAACATGCTTCTAAAACAGGATCCCATATAGCTTCTTTGTCGTGTCTATCATGCATTAATGAGATATCATGTCCAAATTCTTCAGACAAATGCTCCCTAGCAATTCTTAGATATTGATTATTCTCATTTAAAGCCGTGCGTAACATTACGGTTTTTTGAAAATAGTTAGAAAATACTTGAATGCAGCTAAGTAATTTACTGCGTGATTCGGAATTTTGCATAATATTATCTTGGATAATTTGCAATAATTTACTATTCGAAAACTCAGCAGCGTAAATTTTATTTTTTTCTAAAATAGAATTTAAATTATTTTTCATTTTTTCTACTCTTATGGTTATATATATTCAGTATATTAAAAATGAGTCAAAATGCGAATTTTTCCTGCCTATGTGGCAACCAGATAGGCGGGAATTTTTTATCGAAATTGAGTTATAAATTAGGAATATATCTATGAGTACTCAGGACTTATCATTTCTATTTCTTTTTTCTAGGTTAAAAAATTATTTGAAATATTTTCTATACTTTCTGTTCTGTTAGCTTTTATGTGGCTAAGTAACATATTATGCTTATTATTGCTTTTAACTAGAAAAGTATGAATTTTGTTAGGCATCATATCTACTGCTATTTTTGCATTATTGTCATCGGCTTTAACTGGAATAATTAAATTATTACTTTCTGATTTTTCTAATTTCCATGTTGCTGCTTTTGGAGTAAAGCATTTTTTTATAGCTGTTACTACCATAGCCGTTGCAATTATAGCTCCAAGAGCCACCACTAGATATGTTGGGAATATAGATAACGTAGCTGGTGCTAATAGAATCGTTACGATTATGGCACTAGGGATTAAAAATCTACTTAACGCTTCGCGTGAACACTCAAGCTTTTTATATAAAAATAAATCTTCTTGATAACCTATGTCTAGGCCTTTTTCTATTATTTGACCAGATAATTGATTTTGAACTTTACGATGTAATAGATCATATTTTGTGCTGTTTATAGCTATTTCTAGTTTTGTTAAAAGCCTAGAAAATTCATTCCGACTTGTGGTTATGCCTGAATTCATATCATGCAGTTTCATTGCTGAATCTAAAGTTTTCCACAGAGCGGTATATATACATAAAAATATTGCACCTGCCATGATTATGGCAAGTGGTGGAGCAATTCCTACAAATACCATATGTAACCCACTTAGTAAGATGCATCCCACGAGAAAAGCTATACAAAATGCTATATTATTTATATGGTACTTTGTTCTAGTATCCCAACGATATTCACAGTCTTGTTTTAAAGAGTATTTCCAAATAAATCTTATAATTTGCTTTTTCAAGTCTTTATCAAGTGTTGCTTTTTTTAATTTGTCTGAAAGTTCTTCAGAACTATCTGCAGAACTAGTAGTATCTTTTTTTATAAGTTCCAGTAACTCTTTTGCTTCTTGATTGTTTGAATCTATAATTTTAAATTCTAATTGTTCTAAGTTTTTGGCATATATTTCTTTGTTTTTTTTAAAACTACTTTTCTCACTACTGTAACCTAAATAAGTTAGAGTAAGATCCATACATAGCAGAAGAGTAGTTGATAGATCGCCATAAGCACCAAAGATTCCTGGTCCATATAACCAAAAAAAACATGCAAAGTTGACTAATCCCCAGACAAGAAAATTTAAAATCGCATATAGGCGAAGCGATATATGCCTCATAATACTATCTGTGTCCTTTAAAAAACTGTTAGTTTCTTTAAGATTTAGGCCTATAAGGTTAAGATATGGATATAAATATTTTTTTAGAAAATGATTAAATATTCCAACAATAGAGATAGCAGATAGCAGATAATAAAGCACATAACTCATATATCCAGCTATCAGTGCTGAAGTTTGTAATATAGCTTCAGCTACTGGAATAAATAGCTCCATGGATATTCTTACCCATAGCCAATATAGCCGCACTTCATTTAGGCGCTTTGCTTGGCGGATTAAGTAGTCTGAGGTTTGCTCGCCGTCATTTTTTTCAATAAAGTAAAATGCAAAGCTTGATAATTCTGGCTGATTATCGTTAATAGTTTTAGATAAATCCTGCTTAAATTTTGTTTTCTGCTTAAGATTTTCTGGCAAGTTGCTTTCAAATTCAAGTAAAAATTCAGTACAAATTTTTAAATATAGGCAGCACTCAAATAATTTAGTGTCATAACTTTCTTCAGTATCAGTTTGACTTTTTAACGCGGCGAATCTATATAAGCAGTGATATAGATGAAGATGTAATTGTTCTCGAATGACCTCAACTTCTGCCTCTGATCTAGTGCTATCAATAGTATTTAATTTTTTAATTTTTCGCATTGTGGCAAGCAGAGCTTCTTGTCTAGTCTCAAGCTCAGTTTCATACATTGCTTTTGCTATGATTTTATCTTCAGCGTTGTCTGGGTTTAAAATAGGAATAGTGCCTTCGGTCAAAAACTTGCCAACCTTAGTGGCTATCTCTTGTTTTGCAGAATAGCTAGAGTCACTGCCAAGGTCTCTGCCAAGATTAACTTCATACTCTAATTCATCATATGTGAAGCTTGAAAATATGGCGAAATATTTATTTTTCGTTGTGTTATTTGATCCCATAAAAACCTCACATATTTAGAAGCCACTTTCTAAAAGTACACTGGTTGGGAACTTTAAGGATATTGCCTGCCTATCTGGTTGCCACATATTTCGTCATCGCGAGGTACGAAGCCCAGGGAACAGAGGTACGAACCATGGGTTGCTTCGTACCTCGCAATGACGAAATTATCATAATATGTGGCAACTGGATAGGAGGGAAATACTGTTCTTATAGATCTAATTTTGTGCACATATTGTACTATTTTACAGCAACTCATATACCATGTAAATAGCCAATTGAGAATTTTGAATATTTTTGTTGAAAAATAATTATAAAGCGGCTCTAGATATGGTATTAAAATGATTGTACAATGAGATTCCACTATAATAATAGGAGATTAATTTAATGAAAACCGGCTATTTTTCCAAAATCGGACTAGTTGCTATTAGTGCAATTTTTATGACAGCCTGTTCAAGTTTGTCAGGTCTAAAGGGTACTGATGGTCTTACTTCTCGTGGTTTAGGGGGAGCTGGTGGATTTTTTGGTCAAGAAGCTGGTGAAATGTATACAACGCAAGCACCGCATAACCAAATTTATTTGTTCAGCTATGATAATAGTTATGTTAATGAAAAATATATGCCATCACTTCACGCACAGGCAGAATATTTAAAAGATCATCCTGGTGCTAGAGTATTAATTGAAGGGCATACTGATGAACGTGGCAGTAGAGAGTACAATATCGCATTAGGTGAAAGACGCGCAAACAGTGTTGCTGATGTTTTAAGAACAGACGGTGTTTCATCTAGGCAAATTAGAGTGGTTAGCTATGGAAAAGAGCGCCCTGCAAATCTAGGCCACGATGAAGATTCGCGCGCACAAAATAGGCGAGCAGAGTTTACTTATGAGGCAACAAAATGATTCGAAACATTAAGGTAATTTTTTTAGTTATCTTAACGATTTTTTTATCACAAAGTGCTTTTGCTTTGGCACCTGTGGTAGATGATAGCGAAAATTACGCTCTATTAGAACAGCAGGCTATGCCAGATAGGCCTGCTGTACATGAAGAGATGCAAGATAATCAACAGCTAAGTTATAACGAAACTGAGCACCCGCTTGCACAAGATAATGGTAACGATGAAATAGTAACTGATAATCTTGATGCTGATGCTAAAATTAAAGAGTTACGACAAGATGTGCAGGATTTGCGTGGACAATTAGAAGTGCTAACACATGAATTAAAGGTTCTAAAAGAGCAGCAACTAGCTTTTTATAAAGATTTAGACGCTCGTCTTGCAAATCCTAATGCCATATTTAATAATCAAGCCCCAGTTTCTACGAATCAAGATCAAAGGACACAACATCCAATTCAAGCAGCAGCTCCAGAATCAAAATCAAATTCTTTTTTTGATAAATCGCCAGCTATGTCGCATGTTTCTTCTGCAAATACTAATCCAGCAGATGAGCAGATTAGCTATTTAGCGGCTTATGAATTAGTTAAAAATAAGCAATATTCTGCTGGTTTAACAGCAATGCAGAAGTTTCTAGCTAAATATCCAAATGGCTTTTATTCAGCAAATGCTGAATACTGGACTGGTGAAATGTACCTAGACAGTAAAAATTATAAAGATGCCATTTCGCATTTTAATGCTGTACTCCAACAATTTCCAACATCCAATAAATACTCAGCTAGTATGCTTAAGATGAGTTTTGCTTTAGCGGATTCTGGTAAAAAAATGGAAGCCACGCAGTATTTACAAGAAGTACTTAAAAAATACCCTGATACTAAAGTATCTGAATTAGCTCAAATTAAATTAGAAGAGATCAATCGTAGTTTATGACGACATTGCGCATTACAGAAATATTTCGATCCATACAGGGAGAATCAACAAAAACAGGATTGCCAACTACATTTATTCGTTTAACTGGCTGCCCGCTTAGATGTTGGTATTGTGATACCGCCTATGCGTTTAAAGGCGGTGAGATTAAGCAACTTGCCGATATAGTTAAAATAGCCACCGATTTTAAAATTAAAGATATTTGTATAACTGGTGGCGAACCGTTAGCCCAGCCAAATGTAATTCTTCTTATTAAAATGCTTTGTGATGCTGGTTTTTTAGTTTCCATTGAAACAAGTGGCGCATTAAGTATTTCTGAACTTGATAAGAGATGTATGATCATTATGGATATAAAAACACCAGCTTCTGGTGAAATGGAGAAAAATTTATATACTAATCTCGATCTTTTAAAGCCAACAGATCAACTTAAATTTGTAATCTGCGATCGGGCTGACTATGCTTGGTCGGTTGAGATTTTAAAGAAATATAATTTGATTAATACCGCTGAAGTATTATTTTCTACAAGTTTTAAGCAATTAAGCCCAACTGTACTAGCTGAGTGGATAATTGCAGATAATTTGCCGGTCAGATTTCAATTACAACTTCACAAAATTCTTTGGGATGATGCTCCTGGGCATTAAAAACCCTGGGAGAGCATGGAGATTAATATGCAAAAATGGCATGCTATAGCGCCAAGCAATATCGCTTTAATTAAGTATATGGGTAAAAGAGATTCAACTATAAATCTACCGGATAACCCATCTTTATCTTATACATTAGATAATTTAATAAGCGAAGTGTCTATTGAATTATCCAATTTCAATCAAGATACTTGGGAGCCATTACATGTAGCAGGTCAGCCAGAGATTAGCTTATCGGCTAGTGCACAAGAGAAGTTTTTAAAGCATTTTGCTTTTTTAAAAGAAAAATTTGCAATTAAGAATTTTTTCAAAATTAAATCTAATAATAATTTTCCACATAGTAGTGGTATAGCAAGCTCAGCATCAAGCTTTGCAGCTTTAACAAAGTGCGCAATTGCAGCATTTTGTGAATTAAATAATAAATCTCTCCCGCCAATTATTGAGCAAGCAAGTTTAAGCAGAATTGGATCCGGATCGTCCTGCCGATCATTTTTTTCTCCGTGGGCGCTTTGGGAAGATGATATAATTTCAAAAATTGATACTCATTATGAAAAATTACATCACGAAGTCATAATCATCAGTAAGTCACCTAAAAATATTTCATCATCTCTAGCTCATCAGTTAATAAAAACCAGCCCAAATTACGCAGCGAGGGGACAAAGAGCAAAAATAAATTTAAAGCAATTATTAAAAGCTCTAAATAGTAAAAAGTGGCACGATGCTTATAGTATTTGTTTTGCTGAATTCATGGATATGCATGAGTTATTTCATACAGCTGAAAAATCATTTTCATATATAAATAGCGAAAGTGAATCTGTTTTAAAGTTACTTAAAGATCTTTGGCAAAGTGAGCAAGATGGGCCCATTATAACTATGGATGCAGGTCCAAATATTCATTTACTGTATCGCTTAGATCAATTAGAAATGGCGGATTATTTTAAAAATCGTTATTTAAAGGGAAATTTTGATGTCCTTTGATTTCGAAGCAATTACACATGGCAAATGGATTTTAGCTGGGGAGCATGCAGTTATCAGAGGCTCGGGAGCTTTGGTTTTTCCTGTCACGGATAAAACTATAAAGCTATCATATACTAGAAACTTAAGCCCTCTTAAAATACGCACAAATTATATAAACCAAAATGATACAAATATAAATATTGTTATCAATAAAATAATTAATAAAGCCTGTAATATACTTAATGAGCCGTTTGATGATTTTACTGGAGAAGTTTATATCGAAACGAATATCCCAGCAGGAATAGGTATGGGAGCTTCTGCTGCTTTATGTGTTGCTGTAGCTAGATGGTTTGAATATCTAAATTTTTTACAGCTAGATCAAATATATAATTTTGCTAAAAATTTAGAAGACATTTTTCATGGGAAAAGTAGCGGATTAGATATTGCTGGTGTTTCTACAAATAGTGGGGTTTATTTTAAACAAGGAGTTACTAATACTATACACTCAGCATGGCAACCAAATTGGCAATTAAGTAGTTGTAATGAAACATCCCCGACCGCAGAATGTATTAATAAAGTAAAAAAACTTTGGGATTCTAATGAAAAATTAGCAAAGGCACTTGATCTACAAATGGGTCAAAGTGTTGAAATTGCAAAAATGGCCTTAGAGAATAAATCTTTAAATTCACTAGCAATGCTCCAAGAAGCCATGCAATTAGCAAATGCTTGTTTTGAACAGTGGGGATTAATTACTCCAAAGCTCGCAGAACATATGCAGCAAATAAAAAGTGCTGGCGCTTTAGCAGTAAAGCCAACAGGATCCGGAGGCGGTGGCTTGGTAGTTAGTCTTTGGGAGTAAACAAAGATATTATGATAATTTCGTCATTGCGAAGTACGAAGCCAGGGAGCTCTGGTTTGCTTCGTGCCTTATTTAGTCAGAAAACTGGTAATATTCTTCGCCTTTTTTTATCATGCCAAGTTCATATCTTGCTTGTTCTTCTAGGGCCTGATCGCCGGATTTTAATTCGGAAATTTCTATTTCAATTGCTAAGTTTCTAGCTAGAAGTTTTTCATTTTCTAAGACTTGTCGCTTGTGTTTTTGTTCTAATTTAGCCCACTGTGAAATGCTGCCATCGCTAAACCACAGTTTATACTGTAATCCTAGTAGTGCTATGATTAAAACTACTACAATTGCCCGCATCTAAGTCCTTAAAGTTTAACTGTAAACTTTATCTTAAAATTGATTTTCCAGCATATTCTAATACTTTTAGCTCGTTAATTCTAAGTAATTGATTATACTTAGCTATTCTATCTGTTCTGCATAGCGATCCTGTTTTAATTTGCCCACATCCAGTAGCTACGGCTAGATCTGCAATAAATGAGTCTTCTGTTTCACCTGAGCGATGAGACATAACACAATTATAATTATTTTCTCTAGCCAGATTCATTGTTTGCCTTGTCTCACTTAATGTACCAATTTGATTTAATTTTATCAATACAGCATTGGCAGTTTGGGAGGAAATCCCTTGTTGTAAAATTTCCTTATTTGTTACAAATAAATCGTCACCAACAAGTTGAATTTTTTCACCCAATGATTTTGTCATATTTTGCCAGCCTTGCCAGTCGCTTTCATCAAGACCGTCTTCAATGCTTACGATAGGATAAGCTTCAATTAAATCAGCATAGTATGCAATTAATTCATCTGCGGTTAGGATTTTGTTTTCTGATTTAAGCGTATAATTATTTTCTGAAAATAATTCGGACGCTGCAACATCTAGAGAGAATACAATATCCTGGCCTAAGCGCAAGCCTACCATTTCCGTTGCTTGTGATAGGAAGTCAAGTGCTTGCTTATTTGATGTTAAATTCGGGGCAAAACCACCTTCATCACCGACAGAAGTATTAAAACCTTGGCTTTTTAGCGTAGACTTTAAAGAGAAGAAAACCTCTACGCCCATTTGTAATGCTTCAGGAAAATTTTTGGCACCAATCGGCATAACCATAAATTCTTGAATATCTACGTTGTTATCAGCATGCACACCGCCATTTAATATATTCATCATCGGCACAGGCATACACATTTTCTCACCTTGATTTAGTGAAACAAATAATGGAATATTTTGAGATTTAGCATGTGCTCTAGCAAAAGCTAGTGATACAGCCAAAATTGCGTTAGAACCTAATCTAGCTTTATTTTTTGTACCATCAAGCTCACATAAAGTACTGTCTAATTCATCTTGAGAGGAAATTTCTTTATTTTGCAAAGCATTGGCTATAGTATTATTGATATTTTCAACGGCTTTTAAAACACCTCTGCCTAAATATCTATTTTTATCATTATCTCGAAGTTCTGCTGCCTCTAAACTACCAGTAGATGCACCTGATGGTACACTTGCACGCCCCATAGCTCCATTGTCTAAAACTAAATCTACTTCAACTGTTGGATTGCCTCTAGAATCTAATATTTCACGACCTTTAATACTTACAACTCGCATAACTTCCCTTATTAAACTATAAAATTTGCTTTTTAAGATGCCGTTAGATTTAAAAACTCCATTCTTGAGCTTGAATTATCACGCATTTCACCAAGCATAACAGAAGTTGTCATAACAGAATTTTGTTTTTCAACGCCACGCATCATCATGCAAAGATGTTGAGCCTCAACTACAACTGCAACGCCCCTAGCTCCGGTTATGTTGCCAAGACAATTAGCAATTTCAGATGTTAATCTTTCTTGTATTTGTAATCTTCTAGCATAAAAATCAACAATTCTAGCAATTTTTGATAATCCTAATACCTTGCCATTTGGCAAATAACCAACATGACATTTTCCTAGAAAAGGTAAAAGATGGTGTTCGCACATAGAATATAACTCGATATTCTTGACGATAACCATTTCATTCATATCTGAATCAAAAAGAGCATTATTGATAATATCATCGATACTTGCACTGTAACCCTTGGTTAAATAGCGTAGCGCTTTAGCTGCTCTTGCCGGAGTATCAGCTAGTCCTTCTCTAGAAACGTCTTCACCAATATCTGTTAATATTTGTTTAAATAAATTTTCCATTAGTTAACCTAAAAAACTTTATGAATGAGTCGCGGGAATGACAAAATCCTTAACTTAATGGCAGTGGATTAACCAGGAGGCCAGGTTAATTGCCTACCGCCTAATAAATGCAAGTGAATATGGTAAATTTCTTGTCCACCTTCAGCATTTACGTTAAAGACTAAGCGATATCCAGCTTCACTAACACCGTGCTCTTTAGCAAGCTCTTTTGCTCTTAAAATTAATTTTCCTAAAAACTCAGTTTTACCGTTAGTATCATTGATAGTTTCGATATGTAATTTAGGAATAATTAATAAATGCAGCGGTGCCTTGGGTGAAATATCTCTAATAGCCATAATTTCATCATCATTATATATGATTTCTGCTGGTATTTCACCTGCAACAATTTTACAAAATAAACAAGACATATAAATCCTTCTAACCTCCAACAACTGGTAGTATGGGACCTTCAATAGGTGGGCATCTAAATTCAGCGACTACTTCATTATGTGTATTAATAACTTTTAATATTACAGGATATTTCCAAAGTGCGTATACATGTTTTAAAACTTCTTCAGTATTTTTACCTAAAGGTATACGATCTCTCTCTGTATAATGCAATGTGAGAGTTCTATCTCCTTTTATATCAACAGAATAGACTTGAATATCAGGCTCTAGATTACCAAGATTATTTTGTGCTGATAGTGTTTCTCTAATTTTTTGATATCCATCTTCATCGTGAATTGCTCCAATACTATAATCAAGATAACGATCATCATCCATTATGTGGAATAGCTTTAAATCACGAATGACCTTAGGCGATAAAAATTGTGAGATAAAACTCTCATCTTTATAATATCGCATAGCGCTATCCATGGTTTCAATCCAATTAGAATTAGCAAAATCAGGGAACCATTTTTCATCTTCTTTGGTTGGTTGTTCACAAATCCTACGAATATCTTGCATCATATGGTAACCAAGGGTATATGGATTAATATTACTATAAAACGGGCTATTATAAGGTGGCTGCATTATTACATTGGTATGTGTTTGTAAGATTTCTAGCATAAATGCGTCTGTTACTAAGTTTTCATCATATAGGGCATGTAGGAGAGTATAATGCCAAAAACAAGCCCAGCCTTCGTTCATTATTTTGGTTTGTTGTTGAGGATAAAAATATTGCGCTATTTTTCGAATTATCCGGACAATTTCTCTTTGCCAAGGCTCTAATTGAGGGGCATTTTTTTCCATAAAATATAAGATGTTTTCTTGTGGTTCCGATGGAAAACGCTTTTTTTTCGTTGATGAACTTAGATCTTTACTTTTAGGAATAGTCCGCCAAAGTTCGTTTACTTCTGATTGAAGATATATTTCTCTATTTAATTGACGAATTTTTTCTTCTTGAATTGATAAAGCTTGTGGGTGTTTGTATCTATCAACACCATAGTTCATCAAAGCATGGCAAGCATCAAGGGTATTTTCAACTTCAGTTACGCTGTATCTTTCTTCGCATTCACTGATGTAATTTTTTGCAAAGACTAAATAGTCTACAATCGCATCAGCAGAGGTCCACATTTTAAATAAATAATTGCCCTTAAAAAATGAGTTATGCCCATAACATGCGTGAGCAATAACTAAGGCTTGCATTGGCATAGTATTTTCTTCCATTAAATATGCAACACAAGGATTTGAATTAATAACTAATTCATAAGCAAGGCCCATCGCTCCTCTTTTATAATTCCGCTCATATGAGACAAAATGTTTGCCAAAAGACCAGTGGCTATAGTTTATCGGCATGCCTGAAGATGCGTACGCATCTATCATTTGCTCAGCTGAAATCATTTCGATTTGATTAGGATATGTATCTAGATGGAAATTTTTAGCAATACGCGCTATTTCCTTGTCATATTCTTCAATTAACCCAAAAGTCCATTCAGCATCTTTAGATATAGGGTTTTTTTTCATGCTGTTTTCCTCTTGAATAACTCACGGAATACAGGATAAATATTCATGACATTATCAATATTTTCCATGGAAAAATTTGGATGATCTTCGCGAATTTTTTCATATACTTCCCATAAACTTTGATGATGGCGCGGCATAATTTCAATATAAGAAAAATACTGGACAAGAGGCATGATTTTATTTTTCATTATATCTAAGCAATATGGGGAGTCTGCATTCCAATTATCGCCATCAGAAGCTTGTGCAACATAGATATTCCATTGTGCTGGATTATATCTTTTTTCGATTATTTCATATAATAATTCTAAGGAACTAGAAACTACTGTGCCGCCTGTTTCGCGTGAATAAAAGAAATCATTTTCATCAACCTCTTTCGCAGAAGTATGATGTCTTATAAATACTAAGTCGATGGATGCGTAATTTCTTTTTAAAAACAAGTACAATAAGATAAAAAATCTCTTTGCTATGTCTTTTTTTGGCTCATCCATAGATCCTGATACATCCATTATGCAAAACATAACAGCGTTAGTCGTAGGTGCTGGAATTCTGACGCGATTATTGTATCTAAGATCAAATGAATCAATAAAAGGTACAGCAGCGATTTTCTTTTTTAAGGTCTCTATTTCATTTAATAACTCTTGGATAGTTTTTTTATTAGGATTAGATCTTTTCTCTAAAAGCGCTAATTCATCTTCTGCTAAATGAAGGCGTTTTTTGTGGGTTGCAGATAGCGCCATCCTTCTTCCAGTTGCCTGGCGCATAGAGCGTAAAATATTAATATTAGTTGGGATTCCAGTGGTGCTAACACCCGCACGGACATTTTTAAAGGTTTTAATTTCAGAGAGTTCTTTTTTTACTAGATCAGGAAGCTCTAAGTCTTCAAAGTATATCTCAAGAAATTCTTCTCGCGAAAGTTGAAAGATAAAGTCGTCCTCGCCATCACCTTCATTACTGGCCTTAGATTCTCCTTCACCTTGACCACCTTCAGAAGGTTTTTTGATTTTATCGCCTTTGATAAATTGATCATTCCCAGGTAATACTCGTTCTACTTGTCCACCTAGACCATACTGAAATCTTGGTTCAGAAATATCCCGAGAAGGGATAGTCACTTGTTCACCTTTATCAATTTCGGTGATACTTCGTTTACCTATCGCATCAAAGACAGCTTTTTTAATTTGTTTTTTATATCTTTGTAAGAAACGACGGCGATTAACCGTGCTCTTACTAGGAGATTTTCGTCTATCAATAATTTGAGTCATGATAGCCACCAGTTATTGTGATTTACGGACTCTTAAATACCATTCGCAAAGCAATCTAACTTGCTTTCTTGTGTATCCTTTATCGACCATGCGTGCTATAAAATCTTCATGTTTCTTTTTGTCTTCTTCTGAAGATTTAGCATTAAACGAAATCACTGGTAATAAATCTTCAGTATTAGAAAACATTTTTTTCTCAATTACTGAACGCAATTTTTCGTAACTATTCCATTTTGGATTATTACCATGATTGTTTGCGCGGGCTCTTAGAACAAAATTAACCACTTCATTTCGGAAATCTTTAGGATTTGATATTCCAGCAGGTTTTTCGATTTTTTCTAAGTCAGTGTTGAGAGCTTCTCTATCAAAAATTTCACCTGTATCAGGATCTCTATAATCTTGATCTTGAATCCAGAAATCAGCATAAGTTATGTACCTATCAAAAATATTTTGTCCATATTCAGAATAAGATTCTAAGTATGCTGTTTGGATTTCTTTACCAATGAATTCTACATATTTTGGTGATAAGAACTCTTTGATGAAAGACAAATATTTTTCTTGAGTGTCTTTAGAAAATTGCTCTTGTTCTATTTGTCTTTCTAATACATAAAGTAAATGCACTGGGTTTGCAGCAATTTCGGTATTATCAAAATTAAATACTTTAGATAATATTTTAAAAGCAAAACGGGTTGATATACCGCTCATGCCCTCATCTACTCCTGCAAAATCCCGGTATTCTTGATAAGATTTTGCTTTAGGATCGGTATCTTTGATACTTTCACCGTTGTAAACGCGAAGCTTGGAATAAATACTAGAATTTTGTGGCTCTTTAAGCCTGGTTAAGACAGAAAATTGTGCTAACATGCTTAAAGTTCCTGGTGCACAAGGAGAACTTATCAATGAGCTGTCATCTAATAATTTTTGATAGATTTTTAACTCTTCAGATACTCGTAAGCAGTATGGAACTTTAACGATATTAATTCTATCAATAAAGGCTTCATTGTTTTTATTGTTACGGAAAGTTTGCCATTCCGATTCATTGGAATGCGCTAAAATAATTCCTTCAAAAGGAATAGAAGATAAACCCTCTGTTGGATTATAGTTGCTTTCTTGAGTGGCTGTTAGGAGTGGATGTAGAACTTTGATAGGTGCTTTAAACATTTCAACAAATTCTAACAAACCACGGTTAGCTCGACAAAGACCACCAGAATAGCTATATGCGTCTGGGTCGTTTTGAGAAAATTGTTCTAGCTTTCTAATATCAACTTTACCAACTAAAGATGAAATATCTTGATTATTTTCATCTCCTGGCTCGGTTTTAGCAATGGCAATTTGTTTAGCTCGAGAAGGTTTTACTTTGATTACGCGAAACTTGCTAATATCACCGTTAAATTCATTTAGGCGTTTAATTGCCCAGGGCGACATTATATATCTTAAATAACGACGCGGAATACCATATTTTTCTTGGAGTATTTGCGCATCTTCTTCTGGATCAAATAAACATAAAGGAGACTCATATACTGGAGAGCCTTTTATTGCATAAATTGGAATATTTTCCATTAAATCCTTTAGTTTTTCGGCAATTGAAGATTTACCACCACCAACAGGCCCTAAGAGATAAAGGACTTGTTTAGTTTCTTCCAAGCCTTGAGCAGAATGCTTTAGAAAGCCAACTATTTGTTCAATTGACTCTTCCATCCCAAAAAACTCATCAAATACTTTATAATGCTGAATGACTTTGTTTGAAAAAATTCTAGATAGGATAGGGTCATTTCTGGTATCAATTTGTTCAGGTTCACCAATAGCTTTAAGTAATCTTTCCGCAGGATTTGCGTACACCATTGGATCTTTTGCACAAAGCTCCAGGTACTCATCTAACCCCATTTCTTCTTCTTTATTTGTTTCAAAACGTTTGGCGTAGTCATCTAGAAATTTTTTAGTAGTCATAAGCGCCCCCTGAAAAAAATACCTGAGTTATTGTCAGTATAGATTGAAATTGCATATACTGCATACTATTAAATTTAATACTTAGACATCAACAATGATACATTGAGAATTCCTGAGGATGTTTGTTGAAATTAAGGACTAACATGACAAATATAACCACCTATTTAGCAGATTATAAAACAGTTAATTTTTCCATTTTAAAAATTGATTTAGCTTTCGATTTATATAATGATTTTGTAACAGTTGAAAATACTATGCGGATTAAAAGGATAAATTGTGATAATAAAAATCCAATATGTCTATCCGGGGAAGATTTGGAATTATTAGAAGTGAAACTTAATGGTGTAACTCTATCCTCAGAAAATTATCAATTAGATGAACAGAGCTTAACTATTCACTATGATAATAATGAATTTTTCTTAAGCATAACTACAAAAATATATCCTCAAAATAATACAGAATTATCCGGGCTATTTAAGAGCAATGATTTATTCTGTACGCAATGCGAGGCAGAAGGATTTCGCAGGATAACTTATTTTTACGATCGCCCTGATGTTTTAACTTCATATACAACAAAAATTATAGCTGATAAAGAACAATACCCTGTCTTACTTTCAAATGGAAATTTAGTTGCTGAAGGTAATTTGGCGGGGAATCGCCACTTTGTAATTTGGGAAGATCCTTTTAAAAAACCATCATATTTATTTGCCTTAGTTGCAGGAAAATTGTCACATATTGAAGATGCTTTTGTGACAATGTCTGGAAGGAATGTGAGTTTAAAAATTTATGTTGAGCCTAAGGATATAGAAAAATGTCAACATGCTATGAATTCATTAAAAAAAGCCATGTTATGGGATGAAGTAGAATATGGTCGAGAATATGATTTAAATACATTTATGATAGTTGCTGTAAGCGACTTTAACATGGGTGCTATGGAAAATAAAGGTTTAAATATTTTTAACTCGAAATATATTTTGGCAAGTGATAGCTCAGCAACAGATGAAGATTATGCTGGCATAGAAGGGGTTGTTGCGCATGAATATTTTCATAATTGGACAGGAAATAGAGTAACTTGCCGTGATTGGTTTCAATTAAGTCTTAAAGAAGGGTTGACTGTTTTCCGTGATCAAGAATTTTCTAGAGATATGAATAGTAGAGATATGTTTCGTATTCAAGATGTAAAGGTACTAAGAAGCACACAATTTCCTGAAGATGCGAGCCCTATGGCCCATCCGGTTCGGCCAACCTCATATCAAGAGATTAGCAACTTTTATACTGCTACTATTTATAATAAGGGGGCGGAAGTAATTCGTATGCAGCACACAATCTTAGGTAAAGAAGGATTTAGGCGGGGCATGGATTTGTATTTTGCGAGACA
>MHBB01000015.1:1176-7499 GCA_001803185.1 Legionellales bacterium RIFCSPHIGHO2_12_FULL_35_11 | reverse complement strand
TGATTTTGTTGCGGCAATGATGGATGCAAATAATATTGATTTGACTCAATTTAAAAATTGGTATGATAGAGCAAGAACACCGGTAGTTTTTGTTAATTCAAGTTTTGTAAATAATTGCCTAACTTTAACTTTTCAACAAACTTGCGAGCTATCACCAGATTTTCGTAATAGTAAGCCATTTCATATTCCTATCAAAATAGCTTTATTTACCAAAAATGGTGAAAAAATTTCTCTTGCTAATGACCTCCTTGAGGTAAGAGAAAATGAGCAAAGTTTTAGATTCGAGAATTTGTCTGAAAAGCCATTTATTTCTTTATTGCGAAATTTTTCTGCGCCAATTATTTTAAAAAATAATGAAGGTGAAGAAAATTTATTAGCAATTTTAAAGTATGAAACAGATGGATTTGCTAAATGGGATGCGGCGCTATCAATCGCCAAACGTATTTTGCTATCATTTTATAATACAGACCCAAAATCTTGGAGTATTCCTAAAAATATAATTAGCGTTTATCGCCATGTTTTAATGGATGAAACTCAAGACTTGGATTTACGGGCAGAAATATTAACACCACCAAGTTTTACGGATATAGCTAATGAAATTACAAATTTAGACGTTGAATTAGCAGAGGATGCCAGGGATTTCTTTAAGAAAGAATTAGGAAATAGTTTATACAAAGAATTACAAACAACATACGCGAAACTTTATGCTGCAGAAACACATAAAATGGAAAATGAAGCATATGGCCCAAGAAAACTACGTAACTTATGTTTGCAATTAATGATGAAAGCGGATGAAAATAATTCCATAAATTATTGTAAAAATCAATTTGAAAAGGCTAAAACCATGACTTGTAAGCTTGCAAGTTTGGCGCTTTTAGTTAATGCATCTGATAGTAAAACAAGAGAAGACGCGCTAGAGAGTTTTTATAATGAATGGTGGGGAGATGAGTTAGTAATAGATAAATGGTTTTCGGTGCAAACTATAGCTAATTCGCCTGATATTTTAGCGCGGGTAAAAAAACTGCTGAATCATCGTGATTTTCATATTAAAAATCCTAATCGAGTAAGAGCGTTGATATTAGCTTTTTGTCAAAATAATCCCAGATATTTTCATTCTAAAGATGGAAGTGGTTATAAGTTCCTGACAGAAATTATCGTGCAATTAGATACAATAAACCCTCAATTAAGCAGTAGAATGGCAACACCGTTTACCAGGTGGCAAAAATACGACAAAACCAGACAAGAACTAATAAAGTCGGAACTAAATTTGCTAAATGGGATGGATTTATCAAAAGATTTAAGAGAAATCGTTACGAAAAGTTTACAGTTCTAAATTTCAGTTGAGTCTATTTATAATCCTAGAAAAAAATAAATTTTACCAAATGGTGGCATGTAAATATCGTTATGGAAAATACAAAATTAAATTTTGCAGTAATTGGTAATCCAATTTCGCATAGCCTATCCCCAGAAATTCATCATCTTTTTGCTAATTCATTAGATATTGATTTAGTGTATGACAAAATCTGTGTTGAAAGCTTTGAGTTTGAGAAAGTAGTTAAGGATTTCTTTCAAGCAAAAAATACTGGGCTTAATGTTACATCGCCATTTAAGGAACTAGCTTATAAAATTAGCGATTTTCATACAAAACAAGTTGAAATGGCAGGTGCTGCAAATGTTCTTTGGGAAAATGATAATAAAATTTATGCTGATAATACGGATGGCATTGGTTTTATACAAGATTTAACTCGTTATATAGATATAAAAGATAAGTCAATTTTGATAATTGGTGCTGGAGGCGCGGCTAGAGGAATTTTATTATCCTTATTAGAAAGTCATGCCAAAAGTATCACGATTTTTGCAAGAAGAAAGGAGCAGGCTATTCAGGTAAGGTGCGACTTTCAAAACAGAGTATTAGTTTGTGATGATTTTAATACAAGTTATGACATAATAATTAATGCTACTTCCGGTAGTGCTTTTCATCAAAATTCGTTAATACCTGATGATTTATTAATGCGAGCAGAGTTTTGTTATGATTTGGCATATGATTTAAAAAAGCCAACTAAGTTTGTGTGTCTTGCAAATCAACTCGGAGTTAGGGCAAAAGATGGTTTAGGTATGTTGATTTCGCAAGCAGCATTTTCTTTTAAAATTTGGCATGAAATAATGCCAGATACGCAAAATATATGTTATAATGAAGGTGAATTAAAATATAGGGGGCGACCTGGCTTCGACGTGGGTTGCGAAACCTGAGGTGCATGCCGAGATTGAGACCTCTCGAAAATAAGACTCAACTTAAATATAAATGCAAATGATGAAAACTTTGCTGATGGTGAAGCTATAGCTGCATAAGCTTTAGTTCTACCTCACACCGTGCGCTGCCATTAAACCAGCGCCCCATTGACCGAGCTTGCTTATTGGTATCGAATCAATGGTCATAGAAGATAAGCTAGCGAGATAATTTGTCCAAAATTAGCTTGCGAAATTTTAGGAATCGCTATAAATATTCCTGCTCTTCGGAGTGTTTATAGTTAAATTTTGAAGAAGCAGCTAAGCATGTAGATCTAATGGCAGAGGATTTGCGGACGCGGGTTCGATTCCCGCCGCCTCCACCAATATTTAAGACCACAAAAGACCATCAAAGGCTACTAAAAACCATTGATAATCATTAAGTTACAATACATGAGAGGTTGTTTTTCATGGCCTTTCATGGTCCCAAGAATGCCCCAAAAAAGCCCCGGAATTTTAAAGTAATGCCCCAGTGGTGCCCCAAATTATCAATCTAAATTTATACGGAATGTACTTAATTTGCCATCCATTTGCTAACCTGCATTGGTTATTTTGTATGCTATTCAATAAAATGGCGGAATTTTTTTAAAATCGGTTATATTGTGAAAACTAAAAAATAAGGATTAAATCAAATGCATCCCAATCCTAACGAGTTGCATCCCATTCCTGCGTCTTCGCGAACGGCTTTTTTGAAAAACATCATCAAAAATCCCAACATCATTGTGGGGGATTATACCTACTATGATGATCCGGTTGATGTACACAATTTTGAAAAAAACGTTCTTTATCGTTTCGATTTTATTGGCGACCAACTGATTATTGGCAAATTCTGTCAAATCGCCACTAATGTTAAATTTATAATGAACGGGGGTAACCACCATTTAGGTGGGTTTTCCTCATTTCCTTTCATTATTTTTCAATCTTATTGGCCTGAAGTGCCATTTATTCCTAATCGCAAAAAAGATACCGTGATTGGCAATGATGTGTGGATAGGCTATGACGCGACAATTATGCCAGGTGTAACCATTGGTGATGGTGCGATTATTGGCACTCGTGCGGTGGTCACAAAAGATGTAGCCCCTTATGAGATTGTTGGTGGAAATCCAGCGCAGTTCATTCGCAAGCGGTTTGATGACGAAACAATCGATTTTTTGCTTCAATTACAATGGTGGGATTGGCCTATTCAAAAAATCAGAGAAAATGTTTTAGCTATTATGAATGGTGATAAGGCTGCGTTGGGGCCCTCTCTATGATTGCCACTCATTTAAAGCTTAATGATGAAACAAAAAATCAGATAAATCAGTGCCTCAATTTAGTAAAAGAGATTTTCGGACAAGATTTGCTTGGGGTCTATCTGTATGGGTCATCAATACTAGGTGGATTACAAAAATATAGTGATATTGATTTACTTGTAGTAACTAATCGATCTACAACACATCAAGAAAAGGCTCAATTAGCCACCCAGTTGCTTCAAATTTCGGGTGTTTATATGGTCAGTACAAAATTACCAATTGAAATGACCATTGTAAAGAAATCAGAGATAAATCCTTGGCATTATCCGCCTAACTTCGATTTTCAATACGGTGATTGGTTACGCGAACAATTTGAAAGTGGGATTGTAGAACCGTGGTCAACTAAAGAAATGCCTGATCTTGCTTTACTCATTACTCAGGTTTTATTAGCTAGTAAAACATTATTCGGTGCCGATGCAGAGCAACTACTTTGTAGGGTTCCTTACAAGGATTTTATGATTGCTACGACAGATGCATTACAAAATTTAATGTTGGAACTGAATAGTGATACTCGTAATGTATTGTTAACACTTTCCCGCATTTGGAGTACTGTGGCGACTGACGCTATTCGTTCCAAACCATCTGCGGCAGATTGGGCTATTGATCGCTTGCCTGAACAATATCGTCCAGTTATGAAAAGGGCAAAGGCAATATGTAACGGAGTAGAAAAGGAAAATTGGGATGATCTAGGGGAGCTGATAAAACCTTGTGCTGACTTTATAATAGGCCAGATTAATAATAAAGTTATTGAAATTGAATTATCAAATAATACTACCAAATCCATCAAACTCGTTGAGCCTCGAATGTTTAAAGCTGATTGGGAAAAAACAAGCGTCTCATACCAACTACCAGAGGATATGGTTGAAAAAATGGTGCGGCTTGCCTATCCTGACAAAAAACTCCTTTCTCATGAATTGATTCCTGGTGGATGCGCTAACCTCAACATTAAAATGTGGCTTAAAGATGAAAAGCATCCTTTAATTTTGCGTATTTATTTGCGCGATAAAGAAGCTGCTTACCGCGAACAAAAACTGGCAGCATTATTAAAACAAACTGTTCCGGTACCGTTGACGCATTATATCGGCGAACTGGAGGATTATTCTTTTGCTATTACAGAATTTATCTTTTTCGGAATGCGCGCCAAACTGTTGCCCCATATCAAAGACAATGCGTGGGTCAACAAGATAAATCATGTCGGTTTTTACAAATTCAGCGACTGACATTTCTTGATTAACGCGTTTATTGGCTATGTGAAATGCAACGAATAATTCGCTTGAGTCTGGATGCGTAAATATGTTGTCGATTCGAATGAGGTAGGGTTCTCTGATCTGGCTGCTGAACCGCAAAAACACGTGCTGATAGATAAAGCGTAAAAATTTATTTCGTTGGCTCCACTTTTCCATGATTACATCCTACAACTTATTTTTTTGAACGCAGCTTCTGGTGTACCTCAAGAATGACGCCAGCTATACTGTATAAAGATTCGTCAAAAATTTCTACTGAGAGATTGGGATTGATGGGGTAAAGATAGGTTTCATTGCCATCAATGACATATTTTTTTATGTAGCAGTGAGAAGGATTGTTTTTTTTCTTGACTACAACGAAGGAGCGATCATCGGGTGTTAAATCAGGATTGACAATCAAAAGAGAATTTTGTCGAAATTCTGGTTCATATAAGTCGGTATCAATACAAAGGGCGTAGTAATTGCCATCCAGATCATTCTCAACCCAACGATACCATTCTGTAGGTTTTTTTTTGTCATCCATATAATTTAAATTAAACACAGGCAAGATTTGTGAAGCAGTTAAATCTCCATATTCACCTTGACGAATAATAGGCTCAAGACCTAGCAATTGATTGATAGTGATTCCAAAGCAATTCGCAATTTGTAACAAAGTGCTAGCCTTGGGATCGGTTACATCCCCATTTAGAATTCGAGTAATTTTATTTGTTGGGATCCCTAATTTTCTCGCTAACCCAGCTGGGGTTAAGTTTCCATCTTTATTAATCAGATCATTTAACGTTTGCGCGAGCAATAAACTGTTTGGTTCATTCAAAAATTTTGTTGACATAAGTTGACTTCGTTACATTAATGTAATAAGTTACACCAATGTAACGGAGTTACGCTGATGTAAACTTGAATATTAGCATAAAGTCGAACAATAACACTCATATTATACGCAATTAAAGGAGGTGATCGATCGGGTCTGCGCGGATAATATACAAATTTTTATTTAAAAGAACAAATAAAGCCAGGAGTATTACTTAATGGAAAACCATTCTAAATTACAAATTTATAAAGGAATAATCCAATACCTTTTGGAATCAACCAATTATAACTTAAAAAATATTGCTGAATTATCCAATTCCTCAATAGAGCATCTTCGCTCGATTCATTGTCAGAATATAGTACCCGTCGATTTTTTTTCTGAGTCTCAACTCGTAAAACTCTACCAAATCATTTTGGATATACATCCTAAGAAAAATCGCCGATCAAAGTATATCGTTGAAATTAATCAGATTGTAGACTGAATAGCGTGAGGGAGCCACTGATATGAAATGGGTAAAATTAAAAAAATATTGCATCGACTCAGGAGATACCGCAAACGCGGTTCATGCTAAGCGTAAAAAAGGGGTATGGCTTGATGGTATTCAATGTAAAATGGGACCTGATGGTAATATATGGATCAATTTAATTGAGGTTGAGCGATGGGTGGAAAACGGCAACAAGGCAACGAATATCC
>MHBB01000015.1:0-1159 GCA_001803185.1 Legionellales bacterium RIFCSPHIGHO2_12_FULL_35_11 | reverse complement strand
GTGTCAGGGAGTTGGACTCTGGTCAGAACATACGAATTGATTTTATATATCGAGGCGTACGATGTCGTGAAACTTTAAAAATAGAGCCAACCAAAGCAAACCTAAAATATGCTGAACGGCTAAGGGGAGAGATCTTAAACGCAATTAGTCTGGGTACGTTTAATTATCCAGATTATTTCCCCGATTCTAAAAGGGCAAAACTGTTTGGATATTCAGTAGTTAAGGCGACCGTTGGTGAATTGCTAAAAGAATATATGGCAATCGCTGAAAAAACGCTTGAACCTAGTACTTATAATGGCTATAGAAAAGCATGTGACGCACATTTATATGATGCTTTTGGTCATATACCGGTGAAAGACTTTTCACCTATAACCATTCGTAATTATGTAACAAAGCTTGAAGTGACGCTTAAAACGATACGAAATATTTTAACGCCATTAAGAAACATGTTAGATCAGGCTTTAAATGATGGATTGATTACATCAAACCCCTTGGACAAATTAGTTTTATCCAAGCTGGTCGATAAGAAAACTCGCACTAGTGATTGGCAGGTTGATCCATTTGATCTCGAAGAAATCAAAGCCATTCTTACCGAAGCAAAAGAGCAGGCTAGAAACTTATTCCAATTTGCTTTCTATAGCGGTTTGCGCACATCAGAGCTCATTGCTTTGGAATGGGGTGATATTGATTGGCTAAAAGGAATGGTAAGAGTATCCAGAGCGGTCGTTCTAAAAAAAGAAAAAGGCACCAAAACAAAATCCGGACAAAGAGATGTGCTACTACTCCCCCCTGCATTGGAAGCGCTGCAAAATCAAAAAGCGTATACCTATTTAGAGGGGCAACGCGTTTTCTTTAATCCTCGTACAAATACACCTTGGGAGACGGACGGTCAAATTAGGAAGACTTGCTGGACTCACATTCTAAGAAAGGCCGGGGTGCGCTACCGCAACCCATATCAAACACGACATACTTATGCATCAATGATGCTTTCTGCTGGTGAGAACGCTTTATGGGTTGCCAAGCAAATGGGGCATCGAGACACTGAGATGATTATTAAAAATTATGGTCGGTGGATTCCTGATAAATCTACTGTGGCTGGTTATACAACAGTAAATGAATGGGCCTCCCCGCTGACCGCTGCTTCCAATTAGCCTTAAGT
>MHBB01000014.1 GCA_001803185.1 Legionellales bacterium RIFCSPHIGHO2_12_FULL_35_11 | reverse complement strand
AGCTGGACTATTGTCAAGATTTAAACGGCAAACTGACACAAAAATAACGTCGTCAAAAAAAACTTCAGATTGTGACCGCGCGCAGTATATAAAATTCTACAGACTTCTAGAGATAAGTGAGTTATAATAATTTAACTTAATTTTGCAAAAAATTTATTTGAGGTTAATATTAGAAGTGGATAGATTTTTCTGCTGTACCCAATGGGCACTTTTAAGTCTATTGGGCATAAAGTCTTTTTTGCTAGGCTAGTCCATATTCTAGTGCTGAATATCTTTGATTTATATACTTTTTAGTATATTACATATATTGATTATGGAGTAAGTAAATAAAAATGAGTATAGTTAAAGTACGTAATATTTTTTTAATTGGACCGATGGGGGCTGGTAAAAGTACTATTGGTCGTACTTTGGCAAAGGAACTGAAATTACAGTTCTTTGATTCTGATGAAGTTATTGAAGAACGAAGTGGCGCTAATTTATCATGGATTTTCGATGTTGAGGGTGAGGAAGGATTTCGTAAACGTGAGCAGAAAGTAATTGATGAACTTACTCAAAAAAGTAATATTGTTTTAGCAACTGGGGGAGGAGTAATTATGACCCCTGAAAATAGAAATGCTCTTGCTGGTCGTGGTACAGTAATATACTTAAAAACTTCTTTGCAGCAGCAATTTGAGCGCACAAAACGAGACAGTCCCAAACGTCCTTTACTTCAAACGGATGATTTAGAAAGTCGTCTTGAGACGTTACGAGATGAGCGTGAGCCATTTTATGAAGAATTAGCTGATGTGAGTTTTGAAACAGATAAACTTACAGTAAAAGCGGTAGCTAATAATATTATTAAATACATTTACGGCGAAAATTAGAACAGGACTTTATGACTTTTTAAAGACATGTTCTAAAATGCGTCTTTGCGAGCGATAGCTAGGCAATCTAGAGCCCTTAAACGACACTAGATTGCTTCACTTCGTTCGCAAAGACGACAATTTTGAGTGCTTTTGGATAAAAATTGAAAGTTTTAGCAGATGCAAGCTTACCAAATATCGACATTATTTTTAATAATAATTTTAGCCTACGCAAATATAAAAAATTAGAAGAAGTTGGTGAACTGATTTTGGATTGCAATGTTTTACTCTGCCGTTCCACTTTGAAAGTTGATGAAAAACTTTTAAAAAATAGCAGTTGTAGGGTAGTTGCCACAACTACGAGTGGTATAGATCATATTGATGAAAATTACTTAATTAAAAATAATATTCAATTAATTGACGCCAAGGGAAGTAATGCTGATTCAGTTTGTGACTACGTTATTTCCTGTATTAGCTATTTGAGTTTGATAAATAAAATAAATGGGAAAAATGCTTGTATCATTGGCTATGGTGAGGTTGGAAAAAGATTACTTCCTCGCTTAAAATCACTAGGATTTATAGTTTCAGCATATGATCCATTGTTGCAAGATAAAAATTATGACTTTAATTTAATATCGAAACTAGCAAAATGCGATTTAATTTGTATACATGCAAATTTGCATAATTCTGCACCTTTTCCAAGTTTTAATTTATTTAATAAGGATGTTCTAAGTCATTTAAAATCAGAAGCAGTAATTATTAATGCGTCAAGAGGTGGTATTGTTAATGAAGCAGATTTATTATCAATGAAAAACAAGATAATATATTGTACAGATGTATATATAAATGAGCCTAATATTAATTCGAAAATTATAGATTTTGCAAAAATATGCACACCGCATATTGCTGGGCATAGCAAAGAGGCCAAATATGCTGGGGTTTATCAAGCTGTTGAAGAGATCTATAAGTATTTTGGCGTAGAATATAGTTTTACTAAATCAGCGGAATTAAAACCCGTAATTTATTTTAGTGACCTCAATCAAGAAGAAGTGCTTAAATATTATAATCCTATAACAGAAACAAACTTATTAAAGAAAGCTAAAAATAAAAAAGCAGCTTTTTTAGAATTTAGAAAATCGCATGCTTTACTTCGGTAAGGGGTCTAGAAAAAATAACTTGCGCTTTTTCTATGATGAGAAACGTCGCAATATGATATTAAGATTGGATGTAAAAAGCATAAGTTATTTTTTCTAGACCCCTAAGTTTATTTCCATTAATTCTTCTTAAGAACCTGTTTAAAGTCTTTTAAGCAATAAAGTTAAGAATACAAGCACCGCCATTTGCAAGCTAGTATTTATTTTTCTTTCACTCATCGTAAGCTAATGAGTCGCTGCGCGACATGATTTAACCCCCTCACCCTTGATCCTCTCTCCCCCACGCTTCGCGCCTTCCAATTAGCCTTAAGTTCCGGTTGAGTAATAATTCCAACTATGTTTTAATTTGCAATCATTAGAAGAATAATAAAAATAAGGAATGGCATGA
>MHBB01000013.1 GCA_001803185.1 Legionellales bacterium RIFCSPHIGHO2_12_FULL_35_11 | reverse complement strand
GAAGAGAAAGTGTGGGAGCTATTGCGGCTAAACCTTAATTTTAAAGAGGTATAAAATGGACGGAAAAATCAATTGGGTAGCTTGGATTATTTCATTATTTAAAGAATTTATACAAGAATCAGAGGGAAAACCTTTATATGAGATTCTTGATATATACGAGTGCCCAACAATGAAGTTCATGAAAGCTCAAATTAAGTTATCTGGTAGGCATATTATTGAAAGAAGTATCAGTGATATTGTTACCGATATTAGTTTTCTTGAAGGATTTGATGCTAAAGCTGTTCGTACTTTAACTTATATTGCCACGATAGAAGGGATGAAGCCGAACTACTTAATTGTTGCTCAACAGCTTGGTAATGAGGCAGACGATTATATTTTAGAAATCAAGTCGAAAAACGGTAAGGAAGTTACTAAAAAATCACCGATGGAAGTATCAAAAGATAAATTACTATTATCTAAATTTAGTCCTGTAGATGCGAATAGAATAGGATATTTAGCTGGTATAAAAGAAACAGCTCAAGAATTTGCAATAAAAAAAAGAGATAGGAATAATCCTGATGGGTACTACAGTATTTGAATCTTTATCACGGAAACAACAATATAAATATCCATATATTTTTTTGGGATGTTATATAACATTTATGTTAACGACAGTATGTTTAGCTAATAAACTAACTTTAGTCGGAAATTTACTATTACCAGGTGGTATCTTTGTGTTTCCGTTTACATTTGGTATTTGCGATGTGGTTGGGGAGGTTTACGGGTATGCTTATCCGAGAATATTTATTTGGATTGGGGTATTAGCTGAATTTATTTTTTCTTTGATTGTAATTGGCGTTTCACATATGGCGTCGCCAGAATATTTTAAAAGTTACGAAGCTTATCAAATTGTTTTTGATCCAACGTTTAGATATGTTATGTCTGGACTGGTTGGATTATTAATTGGTGAGTTTTTAAACGTTTATCTTTTAGCAAAATGTAAGATCGTGATGCGTGGTAGATTTTTTATCTTTAGAAGTTTATTATCAACCGCAGTTGGACAAGCATTTTTAACAGTAATTGTGGATCTATTGAATTATATTGGTAAAATGCCGATTATTGATTTGATTTCGATGATGTTTTCAGGATTTTTTTGGAAAATGTTTTTTGCAGTATTACTAGCATTTCCAGCCTGGATATTAGTTAGATATCTTAAAAAATATGAACACATTGATTTTTATGATATAAATACAAACTTTAATCCATTTATCTTTAGTTTGAATGATAAAAAAGTTGAGGATACATGGCGCGATTTCAATGTCGATTTGATAAGATAATATTTAAAACTGTAATCTCGCTTCAATCAACGTAGCAATAATCTTGTCATTTGGTCCATTTATTTTTATTAGCTCAGCGTTACCATTTTTTTTATCTTGTTTAATGTAGATATTTTTTTCTTCAATAAATAATCTATTAAAACATATTAAGTCAATTTTTGAAAAATATACAAGTACAAAATCTCTTTCTCTGGATATTTTAGAGGGATCGAATATTAATAACGATTTTTCCTGAAATAGTGGTTCTAGATTGGAATTTTGTAATTGTAGGGCAAAAGCGTTTTTGTCAACTTGTTTTTCTAAAATAATTTGATCAAATTTAGAAAGATCATTTTTATTACTTTTCCAGCTTTTTGCTAAATTCCAATCGATTAGCGGTATTGTCGAAATTTTTAAACTTTTTTTAATGGCTTCGGGTATAGGAATGGAGAGTGGAATAGTACCGGTTAGTTGTGGAATTGAAATAGAAAAGAAATTGGCCAGTGCTTCTAGAGCTTGTCGCCTCGGTTTTTTTGTTTTACCTTCAATAATATGATGAAGCGTAGGTTGAGGAATTTGCGTTTCTCTAGCTAGGTCACTAAGCGATAAATCCCCGTATAGTTTTAATAGCTGCTGTACATTATCACCAATAGCTTGTTTGCTCATAGAGGGCCACTTCTAAAATAGAATTAATTATTCAAAATAATGCTTGACATCACATAATTTTAAGCTTTAAATGAATAAATTTGAATAAAAATTGCTGCATTTAAACTCTACTTATGAATAAGTTGTATCAATAGTACATGGATATAAAGAACTAATAAAGTATATATCATACCTGCTATTTGTCTTATTTTTTTCATGTAACTAGAAATCAGGAATGATTAAACATCTTTTTTAAGGAAATGCATATGTCATCAATGGAACCTTTGTGCCTTCTTGCGGGCATTGACCCGAAAAAACTCTCGAAAGAAAAGAAATTACTGCTAGAAGCCGAGTTTTTTGCTCGTATTTATCA
>MHBB01000012.1 GCA_001803185.1 Legionellales bacterium RIFCSPHIGHO2_12_FULL_35_11 | reverse complement strand
CTAAAGCGAACCACCAACACCCTAGTAAGACGGCGCTGATTAAACGAAAAACAAATAGGAAACTGGCTTCTTTAAGCGTGAAAAATTGTAATATAAAATAAAATTCAATTAATTGTATAAATAAGACAATGCCAGTGTTTAAAATAAAATACCGTAATCGATAGAAGAGATAGTTCCAGGGTTGGTCACCGATAATAAGAGAATACACGCTGATGAGCTTAGATTTGAGACGTCTTTGTTTACTAAACCAGTGGTTGATGCTTTCCATGTGCCTAGAATCCATTCTATATTTAAATAAGTAAATTAAAGTGTGGTCAGTTGTATACGTTTTTTTATAGGCCGCAGCCAATGCGAACGCATTTTACCAACACTTTAATGTTTATTGCTCGTTTTTATTGCGCGCTTTCTCCAAAATTGGTTTTTACAATATTGAAAAGAGGGCATGTTTCGCCCAAAATTGTGAATGCGTTTATTAAGTGCGACCCAATTATTTTTTGCTTCTGAAGGCATTAATTGATTAGCCACATATTGTCTTAACCAATTATCGAGTTCTTTTAGGCTATTGTTATTAGTCGTTAAACTATATAAATCGATGATGCTCAAATCAAACAGCAAATGTTGTGGATGTATACCATTGCTAAGCGCCTTGCAGAGGATGTCAGCTTGATTTTCAAGAGATAGACTCTCTTGTTTAGCCATATGAATAAGATTGTCAACATGCCAAGCGATTCGAGTTTTGATTTCATTTAGTTTTTCTTGTTTTAAAGTATGACTGCCATCTGTAAAAATGCGAAAGCCTAAATACTCAATAAAATGTTGGTGTGTAAAAATGTTGTCTTTATAAGGACGACCACATCGAGTCAGATAAGTTTTGATTGTTTTTTCAGGGTTGCATTTGAGTTCTAAGCTTGCAGTCAAGGTATAAAGCTGTTGTTCTATGGTTAAAATTTTTTCAGAATTTGGATGTGCAATTAATAAGTCATCGCCAAAACGTGCATAAAAGACGTCTGAAATGCTAGCCAGCGCTCTGTCTATTGGGTCTAAATAAAGGAGTGCAGCCAAAATAGTGATGGGAGAGCCCATCGGTAAACCTTTATGAAATTGATAGTGTTGTTTACCGTCTATGATTAATGGACGCAGTGCCTTCATGATGAGATCTTGTAAATAAGGTGAAAAATCTTTCAGTAATGGATCAGCGAAGAATTTTTCTAGCAAACTCCATAGCGCAGCACCTTGATGCACGGGGATGCTATCAGTATAAGCGCTAATGTCTGTTCGAATGACAAAAAGATCGGCTTTGTTATTTTTCGTATGCAGTGTGACATAGTCATGAAAATCTGCAATGGCATGCAAACGATTGCGATTCGGTAGATAACTGTAGATAGAATCATTTAAGTATAATTTGAGAGGTGGTAATAATTGTTGTAATAAAGCCATTTGAACCAGGCGATCACTAATGCTGTGTGAAAACACTGTGCGTTCCTTGCCATTTTGATACATTATGCTGGGTTGCACAGGTTTAAACTGATAGCGTTGTTGGCGTATTTCATTGGCAATAGTGTTGCAGATCATTTCACTATCTTGTACAAAATAAAAAAGTTCTACATCGTTTTCGTGTATTTTAAATAATTGTTGTTGACTGGGTTGCTTGTCAACCAAGCGTTTTAGTTGTCTTATATAAATTTCTTTTTGACACAGCGCTGAAAAGTTTTCCATAAATATCCCTGACTGTAAGGCTGAGTGGTTCTATACTGCGCGCGGTATAACACTTTGGCCGCTTATCTATTTGCTTTGTTTCACTTAATCAATTAACGCCTGATTTTGACGCAATTAAGCAAAGCATTGGCGGTGTGGTTATTTTGGACTTAGGTCCATCAGTACTCGGCCTCGGCCAACATTAATATGTCTTACACACACCGCCAAAGGACTAGGTACTTTAATCTAGAATCAGTAGCTGAAGGTTACTGCGGATGCTTAATGCACTAAATCTAGGAATTTTTCTTGGATTTTTTAATTTCACCGTACGGGTGAGTACGCCTTCAAATAAAAAGTTCAAGAAAAATTCCTATCTTCAGCACCTAAAGCATTCTCGCTACGCCTTCAACGGCTGATTCTAGATTTAAAGTTGAGAATGCCTCGCGCTAATACATTAAACGACAGTATTAGCTTGTTCCCTCATTCTTCTAGTTGGATGGAATATAGACTATTTTTCCTACTTTTCCTTGAGTCGGTTTTGAAACCAAGTAAGGGACAGGCACAAAATAACTTCCCCTTTAGCATCTCATCTTGGCCGCATCTTTGAACGATTGATCTCATAAAAAAATGCTCATTTATCTCGATAAACTC
>MHBB01000011.1 GCA_001803185.1 Legionellales bacterium RIFCSPHIGHO2_12_FULL_35_11 | reverse complement strand
CAAGTGGCGTGCTCGTCATTCTACCTTTTTCACATCCTTTGTCAAATACTTTTTTACTTTTTTTATTTATTTTTTATAAATCTTTTTATATGAAATTAGGATTAAGATATATCTTTACTTTCAAATAAATTATGTTAATCTTGTGATCTCGTGAATGGTGGCATCTAAGGGTCCCCTCGCGACGAACAGAGTGTGAACCCCGTCAGGCCTGGAAGGGAGCAGCGGTAACATTCGCATCGTGCGCAGAGGTGTGGCTCTTTTTTGCCGCCGCCAAATCTTCCATAGCTAACTACTTATATTATGAGCTATATAGCCCTTGCAAGAAAATACCGTCCTAAAACTTTTGCCGAACTACTCGGGCAAGATCATCTTACTAATGCTTTAATTAATTCGATAGAAAGAAATCGTATTCATCATGCATACCTATTTACCGGTACTAGGGGTGTTGGTAAAACTAGTGTCGCTCGATTATTAGCTAAATCTTTAAATTGTGAAGAAGGCATTTCTGCAAACCCGTGCCTTAAATGTGCATCTTGCCAAGCTTTTCAAGCAGGGAGATTCTTAGACTTAATTGAAATTGATGGTGCCTCCAAAACCAAAGTAGAAGACACACGCGAAATTTTAGAAAATGTCCAATACGCCCCAAGTATTGGACGATTCAAAATCTACTTAATAGATGAAGTGCACATGCTTTCACAGCATAGTTTTAATGCGTTATTAAAAACTTTAGAAGAACCTCCAGCTCATGTAAAATTTTTACTTGCAACGACTGACCCACAGAAGATACCAATTACAGTTCTTTCTAGGTGTCTGCAATTTAGTTTAAAGCATGTGGAATCGGATATTATTTTATCTCATATTCAAAATTTACTTAATCAAGAAAATATAAAGTATGAATTACCTGCCTTAAAAACTATTGCAAACGCAGCAAAGGGTAGTATTAGAGATGCACTAAGTTTGCTTGATCAATCTATAGTTGGGTGTCGAGATACTATTACTAACTTAGAAGTTAATAATCTTTTAGGATATACTAATGAAGATTACGCGATTGAAGTTATTAAAGCGCTTAGCGGGCTGAATCCACAACGACTTTTAGAAATAAGCAAGAATATTAATACAAATGGAGCCTTGTTTAATTATGTGGTTGATGAAATCCTAAGCTACCTACACCAAATAGCTATATCGCAAATTATTCCAAAAAATAATTTGGATGAATTACAAGAAAATGAAATTGTAAGACTTGGTAAATTAATAACTCCTGAAAATATCCAAACCATGTACCAAATAGCGCTGAAAGGCAGCGCAGATATGCAGCTTGCCCCAACAACTCTGATTGGATTTGAAATTTTATTATTACGCATGTACACATTTACATTGGCACCTAAACAAAACCATATTGTACAAGCAACAGCAAGTTTAAATATTCAAAATAAAGAAATTTCTAACACAAAGCACGATGCCTCTAAAGTTAAGAATAATCCTACGCAAAAATCCTCTGCTGATTTAAACTGGACTGAGATAATTACAAAATTACCATTAAAAGGATTAGCTCTAACTGCAGCAGAAAATGCTGAGCTTATTGATTTTAATAATAATATTATTAATTTGCGGGCAGATAAATCACATGAGTCTATATTTACAAGCTCGGTAATTGGCATACTACAAAAAAATATAGGTAAATTATATAACCGCGATATTTCTATTAAAATACAATACGGGCAATTACAATCATCATCACCTGCAGAAATTAAAAATAATATTACTCAAAAAAACAAAGGAGAAGCAATTAAATCTATCGAAGAAGATGCGTTTATAAAACAATTACAAACTGAATTTTCTGCTGAATTAGTAAAAAACTCAATTGTCTCTTTGAAAGATTAAAAATAGAAAGCTATAATATACAAATGAATATCTATTAGCTAATTTAAGATATTTTACATAATAGACTTCTTGCATAACTTGTAGCTTTTATTTTAGTGCAAGGCATAAAGCATTCGAGGAGCAGAGTTTACATGCAGTAAATGAGTACCGGAGAATGCTCACTGCCATTAAGTTAAGAAAAACACTGTCATTCCCGCGAAGGCGGGAATCTATTTCTAAGCAGGCACAGCGCCACTTTATGGATAGATTCCCGCCTTCGCGGGAATGACAAAATCCTTACCTTAATGGCAGTGCGGAGAATGCTTTGTAACGCGGCAATCAAGTAACAGATGCTGGTTATGTAAAAAGTCTAATAATTTTTAATAAACTAAAGACATAGGGGAAAGTATGAGCGACATAGGTGGCAACTTAAATAAACTTCTTGAAGAAGCACAAAAAATGCAAGATCGCATGAAAAAAGCTCAAGATGAACTTACTCAGCTAGTAGTAGAAGGTAAAGCTGGTGGCGGGATGGCACGGATTAAAATGAATGGCCGTCATGATGTGTCTAAAGTAACTATATCTAAATCTCTTCTAAATGAAGAAGTAGAAATGTTAGAAGACTTAGTTGCTGCTGCTATTAATGATGCTGTTCGTCAAGTTGAAAAAGTTTCTAAAGAAAAAATTAATCAACTCACAGCTGGATTGAATATCCCAACTGACTTCATGAAAGAAGAAGACGATAAATAATAGATATAAATTAATGGATTCTATATCTAGCTTGGTAGAAGCGCTCCGCTGCCTTCCTGGAATTGGCCCTAAGTCGGCCCAGAGAATGGTATTTCACTTGCTAAAACATGGGCGCGAGCGTGGAATTAATTTAGCCTCTTGCTTACAAGATGCTATGTTAAATATTATCCATTGTGATGGCTGTAATAACTATACTAGCAAACCTATTTGCAATATTTGTAGTAATGCAAACCGAGATAAAACTAAGATATGCATTGTTGAGGGACCAACAGATCTTATTGCAATAGAACAAACAACTGCGTTTAACGGCATATACTTTGTCTTAATGGGAAAAATTTCCCCTTTAGATGGCATTGGTCCAGAAGATATTGGATTAAATAATCTGCAAAAGAAAATTCTTGAACATCAAATTGACGAAGTAATTATAGCTTTATCTTCAAACATCGAAGGACAAACAACAGTTCACTACATTCAAGAAATGTTACGTTCTTATTCAGTTGAAATCTCACAGTTAGCACAAGGCATCCCATCTGGTGGAGACTTAAATTTTCTTGATAGCAGCACTATAAATAGCGCGTTCAGAAATCGGGCTATTTTACATTTATCTCCCGAATAATGCTCCCAACATTTATAAAGCAGGAGACTGCAATTTGAAAATTTGGATAGACGGCGATGCTTGTCCGAAAGCCATTAAACAAATTTTATTTCGCGCATCTATGAAGAGAAGAATTTATCTATTTATTGTCTCAAATCATCATGCGACAATACCGACATCGCCTTATATAAAAAAAATATTAGTCCCAGCTGGTTTTGACAAAGCCGATGATTATATAGTTAACCATATAGAAAACGGTGACCTTGTGATTACAAGCGATATTATTTTAGCTAATTATGTTATTGAAAAAACCGCCTTAGCGTTAAATCCTAGAGGAACATTATATTCTGATAAAAATATCAAACAAACACTTACTATGAGAAATCTAAATGAGTCACTCAGAAACTGTGGGTTAATACAAGGTGGGCCAAGCGCTTTAAACCCTAAAGACATTCAAATATTTTCAAACCATTTAGATAAAATTATCACGCGGATTATCAATAATAATTAGTGTTTTATACAGGGCGATGATAATACATTGTCTTTTTCTATTGGCTTTACAATATCATTGCGGCTCTGTTTAAAGTTCATAAATTGTTCACGTAGCTTGTTTTTATTGAGATTATCAATATAACCACAAGTGATCCCTATTCCTATCGCGCCGCCAATTAACAAACCAATACCCAGTGCTCCTATTGGAGAATTGAGTAAAAGGGCAACTACTCCAAGAGCAAACACAATAGCAAAGAAACCAAGGAACCGATTTAAACATTTTAAGTTAAAATACGCTGTTGTTTGTTTTGTTGAGTTTGGATTTGAATATAGTTCTTTATGAATAACAGTGTTATTTATTTGTTGTGATGACGAATTGAGATTAGTTGCTAATGGCAGTGGTTTTTTACAGGATAGAGTAGTTAACTCATCCTTGACCAAATTCATCAAATCCAGAAAATTTGGGGCGGGAGAGAGGTTATGTTCTATCGCATATTCCCGGGTTGAACACCAATCTTCTGTCATTTGCATGGCTTCATCGTGTCCGATGCCTTTTTCAATAAGAATGGATTGGATTTCGTTCTTAGGATATTCAGGAAGTGTGGTAGTGATGAGTCGTCGTTGTAAGGCTGTGCTTGCTATTCGTCGACCAGCCATGGTGACTGGATTTTGGGTGCCGATTATCATAAATCCAGGCTTAGGTTCAGGATCACCATCTTTTCTTTGCGGATTTTG
>MHBB01000010.1 GCA_001803185.1 Legionellales bacterium RIFCSPHIGHO2_12_FULL_35_11 | reverse complement strand
GGCTGTCGCATCAAATTAATCAATGCTGGCGTGTAGGTTTGGCCTTGGCCCAACAAAAAATGCAGCTTTTTTATCGTTGGGCCAAGGCCCAACCTACGCCCCGTCTATATTATTTGATGAGACAGCCCTGATTATAACTTTTATAAAGAAATTACATAAAGGATTGTAATAACAGCAAAGATAAAAATACTAAGGCTATGTGCTATGTTTTTTAATTTAAATGAAAAATGCAAGTAATTATCAACTAGTTGCGCGACTAGAATAGGGAAAATTGAAAATAACATTAAAACTAATATTCTTTCTGATATTAAATCACCGCCATCAAAGGGAAATATTTTTGATAAGTATAAAACTAATGAGTATAAAAATACCCTAATTACAACCGACAAATAAACTATTTGCTTTGCAAAAAATAAAAATAACCAGGAAAAAAATAATAATGGAAATAACAACTGTACTTTCTTATTTGCAATAACTTTTTTAATAAAACTACTAAGTTCACTTGCAAAAAGCACAATAATAGATGCGATTAAAACTAATATTGCAATTGTTCCAAGCATATATTTATCCTTTTTCTAGGTTAAACCTAACAAATGTTCCCATCTATTATATAAATCAGCCAAACAATCCTCTTTCTTAGATAAGTTTTTCTGAAACAGAGCTATTTCTTGAGGATCTTTCTGATAAAAACCTTGAGCAAGCATCTGCTCATGCAACATACTTATTTCTTCTTCAAGATTCTCTATCTGTTTCGGTAAGTCTTCTAACTCCCTTTGTTCATTATAAGAGATTTTTTTAGTCTTTTCCTTTTTTGGCGATGGTTTTGTTGGAGCAGATATTGCTTTTACTGATTTTTTTTGTAATTTATAATCATCATAACCTCCAACATAGTCATGAAATTTACCGTCTTCCTCATATATTAATACACTAGTAACTACTTGATTAATAAAAGCCCTATCATGGCTAATTAGAAGTAAAGTACCAGTATATTCGATTAAAATATTCTCTAATAACTCCAAAGTTTCAATATCTAAATCATTAGTTGGTTCATCTAATACTAAAAAGTTCACTGGCTTTGCAAATAAACGCGCTAATAATAATCGATTACACTCTCCTCCTGATAAAGATGAAACTGGTTGATTAAATTTTTCCGGAGTAAATAAAAAATCTCGTAAATAAGATGCAACATGCTTTTCTTTTCCATTTACAACAACATGCATTCCACCATCCGCAACATTTTCCATAACCGTTTTTTCAACGTCCAAATGTCTTCTTAATTGATCAAAATACCCAACTTCAATTGATGTCCCATGCTTAATTTCTCCATTATCAAGAGCTAGCTCTTTTAATAATAAACGCACCAAGGTAGTTTTCCCACAACCATTTGGACCTATGAGTCCAACCTTTGCCCCACGCATTAAAACATAAGAAAAATCTTTAATAAGATGCTTATCAGCAATTTTATAGTCTATCTTGTTAGCCGAAATAACAATATTACCTGATCTTGACGCATCTAATTTAAACTCTCCAACAGTTCCTACTTGATTTCTTCTTTTTTGATAATCTTCCCGCATGTTTTTTAACTGACGCACCCTACCCTCATTTCTAGTCCGCCTAGCCTTGACTCCTGTTCTTATCCAAGCTTCCTCGTCTGATAATCTTTTATCAAATAGGGTATTATGCTTTTGTTCAGTTACTCTATTTGCTTCTCTTCTATCTAAATATGTGTCATATGAGCAAGCATAAGTATTTAAAGTGCCTCTATCAATTTCAACAATTTTATTAGCAACTTCTGCTAAAAAATCTCTATCGTGAGTTACAACTAATACACTACCAGAATAATTATTTAAATAAGCACCCAACCACTCAATGCCTGATATATCTAGATGATTGGTTGGCTCGTCAAGTAATAATAAGTCTGGTTTTGCTATTATGGCTGCTCCTAAGAGTACCTTTCTCTTCATTCCACCAGAAAGATTACACATTCGCGTATTTATATCTATCCCTAGTTTTTGGGCAACAGTTTCAATATGTGGTATTAAATCCCAAGCATGCAGATCATCTAATTGCCCCTGATAAATAGCTAATTTATCAAAGTCCCCAGACAATGTACTTTGTCTATACTTAATAAGAACTTCACTTGCTTTCCCTAAATCCTTTACCAAAAAATCATATACTGATTTTTGCTCGTTCAATGGGACATCTTGCGATAATCCAGCAATTTTCAAGCCACTTTTATATTGGATTTCTCCACTATCTTTGGCAATTTCTCCAAGCAATAATTTTAATAAGCTAGACTTACCAGCCCCATTTCTGCCAACTAAAGCAATTCTATCGTTCGCTTCAATTCGAAAATTAACGCCATCTAAAATACACGTATTTGCGACATGCAAATTTACATTATGTAATGCAACTATAGTCATATTTAATTTAACTTAATTTGAATTTAAAAAGAATTTGTCTGCGCCATGCTTCCTTGCTTTTTCCGATACAATCTCACTACAACTTTATTTCTGCGCAATTTACGCATAATTCTTGCAAGATGAGTTCTATCAACAACACTAATTGAAAAAGTAATGGAATTATGTTTCCCATCATGCGGATCAACGTTAATATTTCCAATATTTGAGTTAGCTTCAGCAATAACTGTTGCGAGAGCTGCTAATACGCCTCTTTCATTAGCGACATCAACAGTTATATCTACCCAAAATTCACCTTCTACGTTATCATCCCATCTTAAAGAAATAAATTGCTCTGGGTTAACCCTAGATTTTTTAATCACTGCACAATCGCTAGAATGTACTAAAATGCCTTTTCCGTGCTGAAAACGTCCAACAATACTATCTCCCGGAATTGGTTGACAACACTCGGCAAAATGCACAACCATTCCTTCGGTACCATTTATTGCAATTGGTTTAGATTTAATAGATTTTTCAAGATCTCCATTTCCTTCTGCCACAACTAATCTTGTAGCAATCACCATAGACATTTCATTCCCAATACCTATTGCATATAGTAAGTCATCAATAGTTTTATAATTTAAATCAACAAGTAGAGCTTGTTGTGACTCTTGTGGAACCTCTTCATATACACTCGCTAATTCAGATAATGCCTGATTTAATAACTTTTTACCCAGAACAATTGACTCATTATGCAACTGACTCTTTAGAAAATTTCGAATATTACTTTTTGCTTTACCTGTAACAACAAAATTAAGCCACGAAGGGCTTGGATGAGCATTTGGAGTTGTAATAATTTCTACTGTTTGACCATTAGTAAGTGGCATACTAAGTGGTACCAAACGCCTATTTACCTTTGCAGCCACGCAGGTATTACCAACATCAGAATGAACGGTATATGCAAAATCAATTGCCGTTGCTCCCTTCGGTAATTCCATAATATGGCCTTTAGGAGTAAAAACATAAACTTCATCTGGAAACAAATCAATTTTAACGTTTTCAATAAATTCAAGAGAACTACCAGTGCTTTTTTGCATTTCTAGTAGTCTTTGCACCCACTCACGTGCTCTTAATTGCGCCTCATTAATTTCTAACCCTGATGATTTATAAATCCAATGTGCTGCCACACCATTTTCAGCAACACTATTCATCTCGCGAGTACGAATTTGCACTTCTAGTGGCACGCCGAATGGACCAAATAATGTAGTATGTAAAGACTGATAGCCATTAACCTTAGGAATACCAATATAATCTTTAAATCTATGGGGGACTGGTTTATATGTTTGATGTAATGCGCCCATCACACGATAACATGAATCGATATCTTCTGTAATAACTCTGAAAGCAAAAACATCTGATATCTCAGAAAAAGATGCCTTCTTATGTCGCATTTTTCTATATATAGAATATACATGCTTTTGTCTGCCAAAAACATGCTCATAAGGAATATCTAAATCTTCCAAAGCCTCCTCTAAATCATGTTCGATTTGTTGAGTTAGCTCTCTTCTATTCCCTAATGATTTTTCGAGTGCGAGCTTTATTATCCTGTAGCGCATGGGGTACAAAGCTTTGAAACCCAAATCTTCAAGACCAATGTAAATATGATGCATGCCCAATCTATTAGCAATTGGAGCGTATATTTCTAATGTTTCAATTGCTATGCGCCGCCTTTTCTCCGCAGGCATTACAGCAAGAGAACCCATATTATGTAGTCTATCAGCAAGCTTAACAATTATAACTCGTATGTCTTTAACCATTGCGAGAACCATCTTGCGAAAGTTCTCAGCCTGGGCTTCTGCTCTTGATTCAAATTTTATTTTGGTAAGTTTTGTAACCCCATCAACTAACGCAGCAACCTCTAAACCAAATTTTTTAACCAAATCATCTATGCTAACCAATGTATCTTCAACTACGTCATGTAGTAATGTTGCCATAATCGTTTCATAGTCTAAGCGCATATCGGCCAAGATAAGAGCAGCAGCAACCGGATGGGAAATATATGGGTCACCAGACCTTCGCATTTGTCCATGATGAGCTTTTTCAGCGACAACATACGCTTGATGACACATATCTATCTGATCTGCATCAAGATAACATTTTAGTGCTGCTTTTAACTCATCAAAATGACTCAAATTATACTTCTCAATCTTCTATCAAAATATTAGCATTCACAAAACCCGCAGCAATTTCTCGAAGAGCAACCACAGTAGGTTTGTCATTTTCCCAAGCTACATTTGGCTCAGCACCAGAAACAGCAATTTGTCTTGCTCGTTTTGTTGCCACCATTACAAGTTCAAATCTATTTTCAACATTTTCTAAACAATCTTCAACAGTTACACGAGCCATAATTTACAATCTCCTAAAAAATACATTTTACTGTTATGGTAATAATAATGATAGTAGTTTTCCACGTCTAATAATTTGCCGGGAAATTTTTAATCTTTCTGCCTTAACAATAGCCGTCAAGTCGTCACATGCTTTAGCAAAATTATCATTGACTATAAGGTAATCAAACTCTGCAAAATGTCCCATTTCATTCTTAGCACGCAACATCCTCGAATCAATAGTTTCCGGTGTATCCTGTGCTCTAGTTATTAATCTATTTTGTAAAGCTTCTAACGATGGAGGAATGACAAAAACACTAACAGAACTTGGGTATAACTTTTTTATCTGCTGAGATCCTTGCCAATCAATATCCAAGACCACATCTATGCCATCAGCAAGTCTTGCATTTATCTCTGCAAAAGATGTACCATAAAAATTATCGAATACTTGAGCATACTCTACAAACTCATTATTTTTAACCATTTTACTGAATTCTTGTTCAGAAATAAAGTAGTAATGCACTCCTTCCATTTCTGCTGGTCGTTTTCCTCGAGTAGTATGTGAAACTGATGTTTCTATCTTATCTAAATTACTAACTAACTCTTTAACCAAACTGGTTTTTCCACCACCAGAAGGAGCTGCTACTATGTATAACGTTCCAAAATCTTGTTTATTTAAATTTTCTGTTTGCATTAAAAAATCCAAGTAAATTACATATAGGACTTACGTATTGACAAATAACGATCATACAGATAAACCACAGTATGCCGTCATATATGATAATCAATCAAACTTAAAGATCGGAGTGATTTTTAAGTTCTGAAATTATACCTTTGTACTAAATAAAAAACCACTAGGTAAATTAGTCTTATTGCATTTTGATATATCTTGGGTATACTGCATTATTTAATTAACATAGAGTAACTTATGCGACCAAGTAAACGAGAAGCAAATCAACTACGCGATATTAAATTGACTCGAAGCTTCACTTCTCACGCCGAAGGCTCAGTATTAGTTGAGTTCGGACAAACACGTGTTATTTGTAATGCAAGCGTTGTTGAAGGTGTTCCTAGATTTTTGAAAGGCAAAAACCAAGGCTGGATTACAGCAGAATATGGTATGCTGCCACGCGCAACAAATACAAGAACAGATAGAGAAGCGCATAAAGGAAAACAAAGTGGTCGTACTTTAGAAATTCAACGCTTAATTGGTAGATCTCTAAGAGGATGTATCAATTTAAAAGCGTTAGGTGAAAATACTATAACGATCGATTGCGACGTTATCCAAGCTGATGGTGGCACAAGAACTGCTGCGATTACTGGTGCTTGTATTGCTTTAAGAGACGCTATTAATTGGCTAGAACAAAGAGAAAAATTAAGAAAAGATGCAGAATTTAAATATGTTTCTGCTGTTTCTGTTGGTATTTATCGTGGACAAGCAGTTTTAGATTTAGACTATGCTGAAGATGTAGTTGCCGAAACTGACATGAATGTTGTCATGAATGAAAATAACGAATTTATTGAGGTTCAAGGCACAGCTGAAGATGGCAGTTTTAATCAAAATCAATTAATTAATATGCTATCTCTAGCTGGAGAAGGAATTTCAGAGCTCATTAAATTACAGAAAGAAGCATAATGCATGGGGTTACCTATTTTTAAACTAATTAAGGCGTGATTATGGAAGGTATTTTAGCGGCTGGATTCTTTGTATTTTCAATATTTTTTGGAGTAATTACTTTTGCACTTTGGGGCAGAATTATATTAAGGTATTTAAAAATTAGTGCTATTCATCCAATCAATCAATTAATACTAAAAATCACTAACCCAATAGTTAGCCCAGTAAATAATGCTATTAAAAGTTTTATACCTTCAAAGTATCAGTATGATATACCTTGTTTTCTTGTACTAATTACAGTTGAAGTATTAAAGTTTCTTTTTATTGGATCCATATTTTTACCAACACAATTACCGCTCTCACTGATGATTATTTATCCAATTGCTGATATAATAATCCAACCACTGAATTTAATCTGCTACGCCATATTTATTCGTGTAATCATGAGCTGGATAAATCCTGGATGGAGAAATCCACTGAATGATATTTTATTTTTAGTAACTGAGCCATTATTGAGGCCAATTAGAGATTTTACTCCACCAATTGCTGGATTTGATTTTTCACCTTTTATTGTGTTTATCATAATAAAAGTTATAACTATTTTTATTGGTTCTTCAATACCTTTACATTTGATTTAATTTGTTTTTAGGCTGTATTATTCTATGAATAACAAAGTTGGGTTTGTAAGTTTAGGTTGTCCGAAAGCTCTGGTTGATTCTGAAAGAATAATAACTCAACTACGCGCTCATGGTTATACTTTAGTTAATAGCTATCAAGACGCTGGTGTTGTTGTTATCAATACTTGTGGTTTTATTGAGTCAGCTATCAAAGAATCTTTAGAAACAATTCAAGAAGCTATGGCTGAGAATGGGAGAGTAATTGTTACTGGCTGTCTTGGTGCTAAAGCTGATATTGTTCGCGAAGCATGTCCAGATGTATTACATATAAGTGGGACCCACGCTTATGAAGAAGTAGTAAGTGCTGTTTTGCAACATCTTCCACCTCCAAAAAATCCATTTACAGAGCTTATTCCTCCTGCTGGAATAAAGTTAACCCCAAGACATTATGCTTATTTAAAAATATCTGAGGGATGCAATCAAAAATGTAGCTTTTGTATCATTCCATCTATGCGCGGCAAATTACAAAGTTATCCCATTAACAAATTATTAACTGAGGCAAGGCAACTACGTGATGCTGGTGTTCAAGAGTTATTAATAATTTCTCAGGATACTAGCGCATATGGAATCGACACCAAATATCAGTCTGTACCTTGGCAAGATGGTTTTATTAATACAAAATTTTATGACCTATGTGAGCAATTAGGAAAACTAGGGATTTGGGTTCGGCTTCATTACGTTTATCCTTATCCACATGTAGATGAAATAATACCTTTAATGAAGGAGAAATTAATATTACCGTATTTAGATATTCCTCTGCAGCATGCAAACAAAGATATTTTACGGGCAATGAAGCGACCTGCAAGCAGTGAAAATACATTAGCACGTATAAATAAATGGCGAGAAATTTGTCCTGAAATTACTATCCGCTCAACTTTTATAGTTGGCTTCCCAGGAGAAACTGACGAGCAGTTTGATGAATTACTATCTTTTCTTGATAAGGCGGAGTTAGATAGAGTAGGCTGCTTCAAATACTCCCCTGTTGATGGAGCAACGGCAAATGCGTTACCTAACCAAGTTCCAGAAGAAATAAAGGAAGAAAGATTTCACAAGTTCATGCAAGCCCAAGCAAAAATTAGTCGGAATAAACTCAAACAAAAAATCGGTAAAACATTAGAAGTTTTAGTTGATAGTGTTTCATCTGAATGGATAATTGCTAGAAGCGAAGGTGACGCACCAGAAATAGATGGCCTAGTTTATGTTAAATCAGGGGCAAAAACCAAGGTAGGTGAAAGAATAATGGTGAAAATCGCTGATAGTGATGATTATGATTTATATGGGGAAAGAGTTATTTAAATTTTTGAAATAGAAAAAATTTATTATTGGGCCAAGGCCCAATACAATATTAAAAACTTTCCGCGCTAGCTTTTTCCCAAATATTTTTATATGTATCAGGAATATTCGCACCCAATAATTGTTTTGGTTCTAAATAGAAAAATAACTCTGACAATGGCTTGGAAATATTATACGAAATTCTCTGTATTATATGTTCTGGTTTTAGCTGGCTTGGGTTAGTCAACCCCATTGCGCCGACAATTTCTAAGAAACTATGAATAGTGTTTTTATGATAAGAAAAAACATGATGTTTCTTCTGATCTACAACCAACCCCCACTGCAATCTTTTCTTTTGTGTGGTTACACCGGTTGGACAAGTATTTGCATTACATTGCTTAGCTTGCACACAGCCAGCCGCCATCATCATAGCTCGTGCACTGTTACAAATATCTGCTCCCATAGCAATACGCATTACCATATCAAATCCGGTAGCAATTTTACCGCTACAAATTATTTTTATCTCATCTCTTAGACCACAACCCACTAAAACATTATGTACAAATCTTAATCCGCCATTAAGAGGTTCACCTATATTATTAGTGAATTCAAGTGGAGCCGCTCCTGTTCCGCCTTCAGCTCCATCTACCGTTATAAAATCCGGATAAATTTTTGTTTTAAGCATAGCTTTACAAATACCTACGAAATCTTCTGGTTTCCCAACACAAAGTTTAAATCCTATCGGTTTCCCACCAGACATCTCTCTCAGTTTTTTTACAAAACCTAATAACTCTGTAGGAGTTTTAAAGGCTGAATGTGCTGGCGGTGATAACGCATCTTTACCAAATGGAATTTTACGAATTTCAGCAATTTCTTTTGTGACTTTAACAGCTGGCAAAATCCCACCATGGGAAGGCTTAGCACCTTGTGATAACTTTATTTCTATCATTTTAACTTCAGGATTAGCAGATACTTCTTTAAATAAATCTTCATCAAACATACCGTCATTGTTTCTGCATCCAAAATATCCGGTACCTATTTGAAAAACTATATCTCCACCTTGCAAATGATACTTACTTAATCCACCTTCCCCTGTATTTTGCGCGAAACCTCCCATTTTAGCGCCAAGATTTAAGGCCATAACCGCTTTTGCTGACAACGCTCCAAAACTCATACCTGATATATTCAATCTAGAAGCTAAATATGGTTTTTTACAATCTTTTCCACCAATTGATAACCTAGGTTCAACATCTTCAACTGATTTTGGATCTAATGAATGCAAAACCCAACGGTAACCAGTTTGATAAATGTCTCTAGAGGTACCAAATGGAATGGTATCGCGCACATTTTTTGCTCGTTGATGAATAAGAGATCTTACTTCCCGATTAAATGGAAGCTCCTCTTCATCATTAGCGATAAAATACTGTTGTATCTCGGGGCGAATAAATTCAAATAAATATCTAAAATGACCAATTACAGGGAAATTACGAATAATTGCTTTCTTTTTTTGAGTAACATCATGTAGCCACAATAAGAATATACCAATAATAAATACAGGAATATAATCAGTGTAGTTTAATGCAACAAAACGAAATAATACGAATAATACCAGCACCCCCAAAGCCAAAAACCAAATTCGCCGCATAATAACTCCTTTATTTACGGATTTTATAACTATTTTATCCAATCTAAATGAATCCAGCATAAATATCAAGTTAAACCACTTTAAAGGGTGTGATTAAAACTTCGGTCAATTCAACGATGCCGTCATTGCGAGGAGCGCAGCGACGAAGCAACCCAGAGGTTACGAAGCAAGGAG
>MHBB01000009.1:528-2738 GCA_001803185.1 Legionellales bacterium RIFCSPHIGHO2_12_FULL_35_11 | reverse complement strand
TCTAAATAATATCTCATCTGGAGAGGTCATATTGCAATCTTGGCTATCTAGTCACGGGATCACACCACAATTAGCAAAAAAGTATTGTCTGAGTCAATGGCTAATTAAAATAGGGACTGGTGTCTATTATCGTTCTGGACGTCTTCCAACGTGGCAAAATGCTATTTATTGTCTACAGAGTCAGAGTAATTCAATGGTGCACCTTGCTGGACTAACAAGTTTGGCTCGACAAGGAAAATCGCATTACCTTCAATTGAACATGGAATCTATCTGGATAAATGTTCGAGGCAAACCAGTTTTACCAAAATGGTTTAAAGCTTTTCCAACAATGCATTTGTCTGCAACTGTATCTGAGGATCAGGCACTACGCTGGGAGATCATTAAAACATCTAAATTAACCTGTATTGATGATGATCTAACGATCGTAGATATAGATGGGATCAAATTAAAAGCAAGTACGCAGGAGTTGGCTGCATTTGAAGTGCTTGAAGCGGTGCCATACTCATTGTCATTTGAACATGCGGCAGAGCTTTTTCAGGGGTTAGTAAACTTAAGCCCGAAAAGAGTTGAATCCATTTTAAAAAGAAGTGGTTCCATTCAAACCAATCGTTTATTCTTGTTTTTTGGCCATTTTTATAAGCATCCATGGATTGCGCGGTTGAATGAGTCAGAGATTAATCTTGGCTCTGGCAAGCGAATGATAGTGCTTGATGGTAAATTAGAAAAACGATATCAAATTACTGTTCCAGAGCAATTTATAAACATAGGTTGAAATATGAACAAAGAATCACCTTATTATAAGCAGGTAATGTTGCTTATTCGGTTAATACCCACCATTGAAAAAGAGGCGTGTTTTGCATTGAAAGGCGGTACTGCGATTAATTTGTTTGTACGCGATTTTCCACGACTATCGGTGGATATTGATTTGGCTTATTTGCCGCTTGAATCACGTGATTTAGCATTAGCCAATGTTCGTGATGCATTGAGTCGTATCGCAATAAACATTAACAGTATACCAGGATTGTTTGCCATTTTGCAGGATAATAAGCCAGATGAAATGCGGGTCATTGTTGAGGATCGCTCTTTACAGAACATGGGTGCTCAAGTCAAAATTGAAGTTTCTCCAGTAGCTCGAGGCACTCTTTTGCCACCTATTCAACGAGATGTTGTAAATTCGGTAGAAAATGAATTTGGTTTTGCGTCAATGAAAATTGTTTCTTTACCGGATCTTTATGGAAGTAAGCTATGTGCAACTTTAGATCGTCAGCATCCAAGAGATCTTTTTGATATAAAGGTATTGTTAGACAACCAAAAAATTGATCGTGATATCTTTAATGGATTTATTACCTACCTCTTGAGCCACAAGAGGCCTATTTCAGAAATTATGAATCCACGTTGGAAAGATATAACTCAAGTTTTTCATCGGGAATTTAAAGGAATGACTATTGAGCGGGTTACACTTGAAGATCTGACGGTTATACCAGAAAAAATGATGCGAGGACTGAAGGAGAATTTCGTACAGCAAGATTATGATTTTTTAATATCTTTTAAAAAAGGCACTCCTGATTGGTCGCTTGCTTGTAATGAGCAGATACAATATCTTCCAGCAGTGCAATGGAAACTTATAAATATCCGTAAAATGTCCAATCAGAAACGTGCTGACTCCATCAGTTTATTAGAAAAAGTAATGGACTTGTGGGTTAGCTGATCCCTATCAATGATAATTGTTTCGACGATTTGCCACGCACTGCGTGGCGAATGTCAATATTGGGATAAACTATGCAACTAATAGCTGGTCGTCGATCAGATTAATAAACTCGCTCAAAGTACAAGAATCACCACCACACTGTTTTATAAACAACGGTTTTTGATTATAGGTTACCCTGACTTCGTAATTGGACGAACCCATATCAAATAACGAATAATTAATCTGTGAAGCATAAGGAGGATTATCGTCGATTGTTTGACTTAGTAATTTAAGTTGCGCAATGAGGGTTGAATCATGTGCTACAAATAACAAGTATTTTAATGGCCGATTTTGTTCTGTTGCTAAACTTAATTCTCGCTTAATTGTTTGTGCTAATTCCCTAACCAAGAAGGATTAATCAAATGAGCTATAAGCAAATATTTTCAAAATTGGTTTGAGACATGAGATAGTTTATTTTTGACCAAATAACGAACATATGTTAAACTGTTTTTACACTTTTTTG
>MHBB01000009.1:0-476 GCA_001803185.1 Legionellales bacterium RIFCSPHIGHO2_12_FULL_35_11 | reverse complement strand
TAGAAGGTGTTGGTGAATTAATTTTTAGTCGAGATGTTACGCATTATATAGATGAACATCATATGACTATTTTTGAAGATTTAGAGCAACAAGGCGAACACAGTGCTTTTCATTATACTGCCAAATTACACAGTTCTGACGAATTCTATGTATACCGGTTAAGAGTCTTTTTTAATGATAAAGATCAACCTATCGCTGTAAGTTGGTATCGAAAAGCGCTAGAGGAATCTGATGATTTATACCTTCAAGTTGAATTAACGGCTCGTGAAATTAAGCTCACCATGGATTTTGCTGCAGAGCAGAGCAAATCTTTAGTGTATTTCATTCGTGATCAACAAACGACACAGGTAAACAACACAAAAGAAAGCTATGAAGCGTTATATCGTGCGTATGAGCAGTTAGTTGATGATCAAGATGAAGGTGTTCCGTTTGCAATTGATCAAGCGTTAACTTATCTTGCGGATATGAAAAAATGT
>MHBB01000008.1 GCA_001803185.1 Legionellales bacterium RIFCSPHIGHO2_12_FULL_35_11 | reverse complement strand
GAAATAGATTCCCGCCTTCGCGGGAATGACAGTGTTTTTCTTAACTTAATGGCAGTGAAGAGTAAGTTATAGGACTACGCATTAACGAAAATACGCGTCATTGCGAGCGATAGCGAAGCAATCTAGTGGCATTAAAGTCACTGGGTTTCTTCGCTATGCTCTAAGATGTTTCATCTTCGCTATCGTTACATATTTTTAAATTATTATCTTTAGCAAAATCAAGTATAGATTGGTAAACTTCAGGGCTTGATTCTTTGAGTTTTGGATCCAATAATACGCATTTAAAACCCTCGTGGTTAACACTAGGTTGTAGAAGCGGAGAATAATGAATTCGGCTGTTTTTAAAGCTTGCCATAGTTCCACTCATACGCTCAGCCCAGTCGCTAGGTCGAAATGCCTTACCACTAGGAGTAACACCTTCGATAACTATTTTTTTGTCTTTAGGCTTAGTCATTGCAGTTTGTTTGTATGAGTCGGGTGGTCAGTATAGCATAATTTAGAATCTTAGAGGAATAATTTATAGTGCATAATGTTGTTCGATTGATAGAAATTTTTCATTCATGTTTTGAAATAACTCATAATACAATATTAAAGCCAGGTGATGATGAGCCTATATATATTCCAGAAAATTTGTCTGAAAAGCAGAATATTATTTACTTCGCTCATGGTTTTTTTAGTAGTGCATTACATGAGTGCGCCCACTGGTTTATTGCCGGATCTGAAAGAAGGAAATTACTAGATTATGGATATTGGTATGAACCAGATGGAAGAAGTGCTGAGCAACAAGCTTTATTTTATAAAGTTGAAGTAAAACCGCAGGCTATTGAACTTATCTTTTCCGAAGCAGTCGGCCTTAAGTTTAATTTTAGTTTAGATAATCTATCTGGGCAGATAGGAGATACAGAAAAGTTTAAGGATAATGTATATAAACAAGTACAAAATTATCGTGAGTTTGGTTTACCAAAGCGTGCTGGAGTTTTTTTAAAAGCGATAGAAGCTGTAGATTTTAAGTTAAGGGACGTGTTTACTAAATAACTCCTACAAATGGCGCTCATAATAAGATGAGATGCAAGTTGTAGGAGTTATTTAGTAAACGTCCCTAAAAACCTTATGACACAATAAAGTGCTCATATTCTCCCAGCCAGCGCTTTGTTATCTGTTTAGATACAGTCGGATCTTTTTTAGATAGCTCTGCTGCAGTTTTTGTAATTTTGGGTAGTAGCTTACTATCTCGCTGAATATTCGCTACTTTAAATTTCTGATATCCAGTTTGTTGTTTACCTAAAAATTCGCCATAGCCTCTGAGCTCTAGATCTTTTTCTGCAATAATGAATCCATTGCTAGTTTCTCGCATTACTTTTAGTCGTTCTCTTCCAACTGTTGAGAGTGGACTATGATACAATAACAGACAGTGTGACTTTGTATTTCCTCTACCTACTCTTCCTCTTAGTTGATGTAGTTGAGATAAGCCAAGTCGTTCGGCATTTTCGATTATCATAAGGCTGGCATTAGCAACATCAACACCAACCTCTATAACCGTGGTTGCAACTAGTAAATCAAGATTTCCATTTTTAAAGGCAGCCATGACGTTTTCTTTCTCTTGTGGTTTTAATTTACCATGGATTAATCCGATTTTTGCAAATGGTATAGATTTTTGTAATTCTGCAGCGCGATTAGTTGCGGCAATGCACTCAAGATTTTCTGACTCATCAATTAATGTACAAACCCAGTATGCTTGTCTATTTGATTGGATGGCTAATCCTAATCTTTCTATTATTAATTCTTGTTTGTCTTCAGCAAGCACAGCAGTAGTTATTTCAGTGCGTCCAGGCGGTAGTTCATTAATTGCTGATAAATCAAGATGAGAGTAGCTAGTCATTGCTAAGGTTCGTGGGATAGGTGTTGCGGTCATTAATAGTTGATGTGGTGAAAACTCCCCATATTGGCCTTTTTGTTGCAATAAAGAGCGTTGTTCGACACCAAAGCGGTGTTGTTCATCAATAATAATTAGGCCAAGTTTTGCAAATTTTACTTCAGATTGAAAAAGTGCATGAGTGCCAATTATCAACTGTGCTGTATTATTGTCGATTTTAGCTATAGCTTCGCGGCGCTCTTTTATTTTCATTTTTCCGGTTAAGCGAATAACATTAATGTTAAATCTAGCGAACCATTTACTAATATTCTTTTCATGTTGTTCGGTTAAAATATCTGTTGGAGCCATCAGTGCAACTTGATAACCGCACTTTATTACCTGTAGGGCAGCTAAAGCCGCGACTATTGTTTTACCAGAACCGACATCTCCTTGTACTAGTCTTAGCATTGGGGTTTGTTTGTTTAAATCATTTTTTATTTCATTATAAACATTTGTTTGAGCGGCAGTAAGCTTAAATGGTAGGTTGTTTATAAATTCATTTAAAAAATCTTGCTGAGCAATAATGCGGTATGCCTTTAACTTTAACCGCTCATTTTTTGCAAATTGCATGCTAAGTCTTTTTGCAAGAAGTTCATCAAAAACAACTCTTTGTAATCCTTTATGGCTTCCATCCTCTAGCTCTTGTAAGATTAAATCCGGTGGAGGATTATGTAAGTTTATTAGTGCTTCTTGAATTGGTTGAAAATTATGTTTTTTTAGTTCATCTTCGGACATCCATTCAAGGCTATGGATATGTTCTGCATAGTCATCTAAAGCTAAATTGATAATTTTTCTTAATCTATTTTGGCTAAGGCCATTCGTGGATGGGTAAATTGGGGTAAGAGTTTGTTCTACTGATGGAGTGGTTTTTTCATCAAATAATTTATATTCAGGATGAGTCATATATAAAGTGTTAGTAAATTCGCGTACTTCACCAAATACTATAATTTGTTTGCTTTCCGTTAAGTTTTTAATTTGTTGTTTGTTAAAATTAAAAAACCGTATTGAGAATATACCGGTATGGTCTTCTATATGGCAATGTAAAGATCTACGGCGGCCATTTTTAATTTCGGTTTTACAAACTGTACCAAAAATAACGGCCCAATCATGAGCTCTTAAATCTCTAATAGCTGTAATTCTAGTTTTATCTTGATATTTAAATGGTAGGTGAAATATTAGATCTTGGATGGTAGATATTCCACACTTTGCTAATTTTTCAGAAATATTTTGCCCAATGCCTTTAAGAGATGTGCAATTATTTAGGAGCATATTAAATTAGAAATATTATTAGCAAAAAATGTATTATTGCAGAAAAACTCAAAAAACTAAATAGGGTTTCCAGTTACCCTTAACTAACGGCTTCTTGAATATACCAAACTCTTTGTCCGCCATTGGTATTATTATCAATCCATAAAAAAACCGGTAAATTATTACTAGTATTTGGATTTTTTTCCCTAAGCCCTATGGAAAACGAGTACTTTTTCTTGATTGATTGCAATGTTTGCCAAACTTGTTCTGGATTTTTATTATTATCTACAATAATAATACTGTTGTTGCGGAATAATATATTTGTTGCATCATTTTGTAATCCACTTTTTAAACTTCTTTCTATTCCCCTCCATTTAGCATAATTAGACTTAATTCTGTCTGCTTTAGATGGCTTATCTTGAAATGCTACGTGTTTATTTGAATTAGAAAGATTTTTTACAAATGTATTCCCTGGACGTTGTCTTAATAAAAAGTTACATAAGCTATCTACCATGCCCATATATCTTCCTGAAATATTTGGTTTAGTTCCTGGTCGAGTGTTAATATAAATTGTGAAAGCTAGAGTATGATCATTGGATGTGTAAAGATAGCCAGATAAACTCATAACCCCAGTTAAGCTACCAGTTTTTGCTCTTAGTAAGCCACGCTGTGTAGGTTTGCGAAAGCGTTTTACTAATGTGCCATCTTGGCCAGCAATGGGTAAAGCTGTAATGTATTCATAAGCCAACGGAAAATGCGTGTGAATATATTTTAAAAGACCTATTGTTTGCAGAGGAGTAACTCTGTCATGCACAGATAATCCAGACCCATCAATTAATACAGCGGAGTCGAAGTTAACTCCAGTTTGTGTTTGGAGGAATTTTTTAACTACTGGCTCTGCCTCTTGCCAATTTAACGAGCTGCCATTTATCTCTTCTGCTGTGTGAAGAAATAGGCTATCAGCGTACAAATTATCGGAGTATTTTAAAGTATTAGCCATTAGTTGGGTAATTGGTTTCGATGAGTGTATAGCAATTAGCATGTTTGACTTGCTTATTTTCCCAATCCTAATTTCTCCATCAAGCTTGATGCCAAGACTTTTAAGCTGATTCCGAATTACGTTTTGTGCATAATTTAGTGGATTGGAAATTGGGATGGATAGTTGTATAGCAGGAGAGCTTTTTAAAATACATCCTCTGAGTTTAAGTTTATTTTCTTTGGTTACTTTGGCACTAATTCCACAAACACCTTTCAGTCTGGTTTTCACTTGATTATCTAGTATGAAACTATTATCAATCGAGCTATATTCAATTAAGGCATTTTGTTCGGCTTTAGATGAAGGATTTACTGTAATGATCACACGATTTTCATCTAAAATAAATGGTGTAGTCGGAGCTCCATAACTATGAGTAAAGTCTTTTGGATTAACCCCTGGTGCATGTGGATTAATCTGCTCTTTACTTGTTACTATTACCACATCATCTTTAATTTCTTTAACTTTCCAATCTGCCAATTTCGCAAATAAGTATTTTAAATCTAATTGCCTAAGAGAAGGGTCACCTGAAAGCGATAAGTATAATGAGCCATCTAAAATACCATTTTTCAGTGATTTTGCATTTGTACTGAGTTTAGTTTGAAAAGTGTAGCTGGGGCCTAGAAAAATAAGAGCAGCAGCTTCTGAGAAAAGCTTCATATTGCTTGCTGGCGTAAAATTTTTTGAGGCATCTCGTGTGTATAATGTTTCACCTGTGTTCAAATCAAGGACAATCATGCCCATATTAATATTAGGGTCAACCTTATTTATGATTTCATTAATTGGTTTGGTTAAAGAATTTGCAAAAATATGGGAGCTAAAAGAAATAAGTAAAGCAAAGATTAAGGATCTACTTTTCATTATTATACTTCCTAAAGAGTTATAGAAAGCTTGCTACGCAGCAGCTGGTGATAAATCGCTAACAACAGATTCTGCTGCATACCCATCTTCTGAATCAAAATAAGTATATTCCCAAGCATCTTGCTGTAACATCAACTGGCGTAATAACTTATTATTAAGCTCATGACCAGACTTATAGCCCTCAAAAGCACCGATTAAATTTGAGCCCAGAAGTGACAGGTCGCCTATTGCATCTAAAACTTTATGTTTAACAAATTCATCGTCAAATCTTAAACCATCTTCATTTAATATGCGATAGTCATCCACAACTATAGTGTTGTCTAAGCTCCCGCCACTGGCAAGACCAGCCGTTCTTAGTTTCTCATAATCAGATAAAAACCCAAAAGTTCTTGCTCTACTAACTTGTTTTATATATGAAGTTGCTGAAAAATCAAAAATCGCTGTTTGAGGTTTATTATTGAAAACAGGATGGTCGAAATCAATTTTAAATGAAACTTTATACCCATCATGTGGTAGAAATTGAACGTATTTGTCCCCATCCTCAACTAGAACAGGCTTTAGAATTCTGATATAGCGTTTTTTTGCGGTTTGCTCTTTAATTCCAGCTGATTGAATTAAAAAAACAAAAGGTGCGGCGCTGCCATCCATGATAGGGATTTCAGGTGCGTTAATATCAATATACGCATTGTCAATTCCAAGACCGGCAAGAGCAGATAATATATGTTCAACTGTTGCAACTTTTACGCCATTTTGCTGCAAAGATGTGCATAGTTTTGTATCACAAACATTTTCATATGAGGCTTTAATTTCTACAACAGGGTCTAAGTCAGTACGTCTAAATATAATACCTGTGTTTATTGGAGCGGGGTGAAGAGTAAGTAATACTTTTTCACCAGAGTGAAGACCCACTCCTGTAGCTTGAATTAACTTATTTGGAGTTTGTTGTTGTGTCATTCAATACTCACTTTTATTTTCTCACAGATATAATCTTTTTACGAAAGCTTAACAACAAAATCGTAAACTCGCAAATAATTTAGAATGGAATTAGCAAGTTTTTATCAATTTTATGTAGTTGCCTCTTGAACATAGCTTTTATTTCAGACATACCTTCATGATTTTGTGCTTCAAATCTAGCCACCAAACATGGTGTTGTATTTGATGCGCGAACTAATCCCCAACCAAATGGATATTCAACCCGTAATCCATCAATTGCGATTAATTTAGCGTTTGGAAACACTGCTTTTTCAGAAAATTTTTGCATAAAAGAAAACTTTTGTTCGTCAAAAATAGGGATTTTAATCTCAGGTGTATTTATACTATTGGGTATAGCGGCAAATTGGGTCGCAACATTATCATTTGAAAAACTTAAAATCTCTAATAACCTACAGGCGCTATAGAGTGCATCATCGAAACCGTACCATCTGTCTTTAAAAAAGATATGCCCACTCATTTCACCAGCTAGAGCCGCATTTTTATCTTTCATTATCCTTTTGACAAGAGAATGCCCAGTTGGACTCATGCATGGAATTCCTGTTGCATTTGTAATAATTTCAGCAAGGTGACTTGAGCATTTCACATCATAAACAATGGTTGTTCCAGGATTATTTTTAATAATATGAGGAGCATAAAACATCATTAGGCGGTCTGGCCAAATTAGCTCGGAAGCATTCGTTATAACGCCAATTCTGTCCCCATCTCCATCAAATGCAAGCCCAATGTCTGCTTGATGTCTTTTTACAGATTCTTTTAAGGCAATTAAATTTTCTTCAACCGTCGGATCTGGATGATGATTTGGGAAATTACCATCAACTTCACAAAATAGTTCAATTACCTCGCAGCCAATTTTTCTAAGTAGGTTAGGAGCATTTACGCCTGATATCCCATTTCCACAATCAACAACAACTTTGAATGGTCTTTTAAGGGTAATGTCATTTGAGATTTTTAGAGCATAATCATTTAATATGTTATGTTGTTTATAGACACCTTGGCCATTTATAGTAGCTTTATTTTTCACTAATTCATAAATTAGTTCAATATCATTTAGAGCTAAAGTTGAGCCAGCTAAAACCATTTTTATGCCATTGTACTCTGATGGATTGTGACTTCCGGTCACCATTAATCCACTATCTATTCCATAAGTATTTGTTGCATAATACATTACTGGTGTTGGGACTAAGCCTAAATCAACTACATTTATACCACTATCAAGTAATCCATTAATTAAAGCTTTAGTAAGTTTATCACTGGTGAGGCGGCCATCTCTTGCTACTAAAATGTCTTTGCGATCTAGTTTGGTTAAGCGGATACTAATTGCGCGGCCAATGCTATAAAAGGAGTTTTCATCTAATTGATTACCAATTACCCCACGAATATCATATGCTCTGAAAACACCCGGATCGATTGATACTGCTGTATAATTACTCATTATTTAGTCCCCGAACTACCAAAACCAGAGTCTTTCCGTTTTGTTTCTGTAAAAGAATCTACTAATTTAAAGTTGGCTAACACTACTGGTAAGAAAACCAGTTGAGCAATTCTATCGCCTGGATTAATAGTAAAATGGTCAGAGTTTCTATTCCAACAGGATATTTTTAATTCTCCTTGGTAGTCTGAATCAATTAAACCAACTAAGTTTCCTAGTACAATCCCGTATTTATGTCCGAGTCCAGATCTAGGTAAAATAACTGCAGCAAGATTAGGATCTTCGATGTATATAGCAAGACCAGTTGGTAATAGAACAGTTTCTTGAGGGGCAATTTGAAGTGGTTCGTCTAAGCAAGCTCGCAAATCCAAGCCTGCTGAACCGGGAGTAGCATATTTTGGAAGGTCAATAGACTTACCAAGTCGTTTGTCTAGAATTTTGATTTGAACATCTTTTGCCATGTTATTTTTAACCATTAATAAGTAAAAGCCACATTGTGCATATTTATTGTTGTTATTTCAAGAAAAACTTTCTTCAAATCAAAAAAATGGCTCTGCTTATATATCCTACAATAATCCTAGAAAAAGCAGTTGAGCTCTACTACGAATGCCTACTGCACTGAATTTTAAAGATTTTCCCATGTTTTTTTAACTCACCATAGTGGTGACTATGCCTTCGTCAAAAAAACATGGAAAAATCTTTAAAATTCAGCACATTAGTCATTCTCGCTACGATCTCAACTGCTTTTTCTAGGATAATAAATATTAAAAATATGATTGTATATGGGTATGAACCTATTACCAATATAAACTCGTGGATATTAATAATAGATTGCGCTGCTAAAAATATCTAACTGATCTTATTTTAGCTTAATTGAGATAAAAGATCTTTTCTTGTATCTTCATCAACAAAAGCATCTTGAATAGCCATTTTTGTAATATTCGTCATAAATTCATCAGAATAGTTATAAGCTTCTTGTACTCTTGTATATTCTTGTCCTAATGTAGTGTTTACAAATGGAGGGTCATCTGAATTTATACTTACTCGAACTCCAGCATCTATTAGTTTTGGGAATGGGTGAGCATTCATATTTTGGTATATTCCAAAGGAAATATTACTAGTTGGACAAACTTCTAGCGCGATATTTTTGTCTTTTAACATGGCGATAGTTTCTGGAGAATCAGCAGCAGCAACACCATGTCCTATTCTTTTTATTGGTAAATATTTCATAGCTTCTTGCATGCCAGCAAAACCAGCCCATTCTCCAGCATGAACTGTACATGCAAGTCCGCCTTCATTGGCTATTTCATAAGCTCTTGTAAATAACTTTGGAGGGAAATTAACTTCATCACCACCAAGACCAAATCCTGTAACGCATGCAACAGATGCTTTTACTGCATTTTCTGCAACTTTGGTGACTGATTCAACGCCAAATTGCCTTGCTCCAGTTATAATAATTCTTCCAACAATATTATGTTTTTCCTTTGCATCATCAACAGCTTGTTGAATAGCATGGAGATGTTCAATTGATGGAATGCCACTCATCATTTCTGCATGATCAGGAGAATACATTAGCTCAACAAAAATCGCATTTTCTTCCGCACAAGATTTTAAGTAGTCAAAGGTAATGTCGTAATAATCAAGCGGAGCTCGAATAAAGGCGGCAACCTGGTCATATACAGTTAAAAAATGTAGGAAATTATCGGAAAGAAAGCTCCGACCATTAGGAGAAACAAGGTTTTCTGGGGTTGGTAATTTATTGCGTTTAGCCAATTTATACATTAGCTCAGGGGTTATTGTTCCTTCAAGGTGTGCATGTAGCTCGGCTTTTTTTACTGACATCAGCTTCTCCATTCAATTAAAAATCAGATAGTAACTTTAATAAAAACGCGTTAAAATTGCTATTAAAAATTGTTATTTCAGGATTAAATTATGAATAAAAATGATGTTGATAAGTTCTATGTAAGTCCATATGATGAGTTCCTTGCTCGTTTTGATAGAGACCATGAGAAGTCAGAGTCTCAATTAAAAGAAATTGCAAAGTATCAAGCGATTTTTGCTAAACGTGATGGAAAAATATCTTCAGAGTCAGCAGTTATTTGGGATGAGTTTTAAAATGTCTATTTGGTTTGAGCCAACGACTATCGAGATAATAAGCGAGCGCTCTAAAAATTCTATGGCTGACTTTTTAGGAATTAAATTTACTGAAATTACAGCTAACTCTATTACAGCAATTATGCCTGTTTCTGATAAAATTAAGCAGCCTATTGGTATAGTTCATGGTGGTGCAAATGTTGTATTAGCAGAAACCATTGCAAGTACTGCTGCAAATTATGTGATTGATCTAAAAAAATATTTTGCTGTTGGATTAGAAATAAACGCAAATCATTTGCGTCAAGTGCGGGAAGGAGTAATTACGGCTATTACCATGCCTATTCATTTAGGTGGGAAAACCCAAGTTTGGTCGGTAGATATTTTTGACGATAAAGGCAATAAAACTTGCATTTCTCGAATGACAGCTTGCATCGTCGAGAGAAAATAGACGCATTGGAACGATGTGATCTTTTTCTAGGTTTAATGGGACAGACCCGTTATTTATCCTAAAATCAGGTGGAATAATTTATACGATATAATCGTTAGAATAGACGCTACTGGCAGAGTTATTATCCATGACATGAATATATTACGAATAACAATTAAGTTAAGTGCACCTATACCTCTAGC
>MHBB01000007.1 GCA_001803185.1 Legionellales bacterium RIFCSPHIGHO2_12_FULL_35_11 | reverse complement strand
CTTCTTTTAAATATTGCTTTATTACCTTTTCTTTTTGACGAGCGGAAGGATGGTGTATTCTGCGCAAGATCTCCAACTCTTTTTGTAACATCTCAACGTATAATGTTTGGTATTCCAACTGTGTGTTAGGGGTAAGCGTATTCTTCCGCTTGCAATAATCTAACAATCCCCATCGCTCTTCGCTCGTCAATGCATATTGAACAACAGACTCGCCTTCTGCTTCAAAATGCAGCTGCCGCTCGTAGAGCGCTACAATATACTCACTTGTTTTATCAACAAATTCACTCATTTTATTTCTGCGATGATTTGATATCTCATCATTGTTGAGTGCAGGTTTCGCAACTTGTTTTTCCATTTGAAGTTGAGATGGATCTAATTGAGCGATAAACGTAAGTGCTTTTAACTGACAAGCAACAACCTGAGGTGTGTTTTCTATAAGATCACTTTCACTTCGCGGAAAGCGTGCTGATGACATTGGTCGTTTATCATAAGGTAGACTTTCTATAATCCACTGCAAATACGCTATTTCTACAGATGTTCCTCCGATGCCACCATACTTTCGATCACATAACTCCAACATTTGCCACGCTTTGTCTGGTTGATGTGCTCCCAAATAAACGTAAGCCAGATATAGCGCTTGTTCACTATTTTCTGGAATTAATTCACCATTTTTTGTTTTGACTGTATGGCATTTTTTCGAGTCAGAACGTCTCCAAGGTAAAATTTTTACCTCATCATTTTCATTTCTGCTTCCATCATATCTTCCGTAGTCGCCGTAGCTTCTGCTTCTCTTCTGTCTTATCCTTTCGCTTCGCTCTTCTTGCCTTTTTCTAATCAGCTCAGAAACAATATGATCATCAATAGTGTCATTGACATCTAACACAAATTGTTTGTATGCGCTATTGGGATTTCGACCACTCGCTAATAAAAACTGACTTGCTGGTAAAATAACAATTTCTTCTTCGTTACCATTAATGAGCGTTAGCTGCGGAATACCACTCTCAACAAGATTTTCTGTTGATGCTTTTAGAGAATATTTTTCGCCATTAAATATGCAATAAAGATCAGAAGGATTGGTGCCTTGAAAAGTGAGACCATACCGTGACAACTCAATATTATATTTCCTTGTTGCCTCATCATAAAAAACATCAATGTATTTTAATGGTTCAAAGTTTGAAAAAAGGTATGTCAGTTGTGATGGCTCATGTTGACATAAAATTCTTTGTGTACTGCATTCCCTCATAAGAACGCTTCCATCAGGAAGTCGCACTCCTTTCATAATTACCTGATCGCCTTTAACAAGCATTACATCAGTTCGAGAAGTGTTTTCACAACCTAAAAGTACAAAGGTGTCATGTTCGGCGATAGTTGTTGAGAGCTTTAAGAAAGCGCTACGATTCACAACACGAAAATCTCGTGCTTGTATGTCATCAACAGCAAAAACCTCATACCATTTTTCTTTGTCTGAACCTTCCAAACCACGAATCAAACACCTTCCATCATCTAATTGCATTTCTAATGAATTATGTTTTACCGTCCAAACCGGAGTCGAAAAATATGACCTTTGCGTTTCACTGCGGTAACAATGTGTTGCGCAGGACAGATCAAAATGCTTAAGAAGCGGATGGGTTTTTAATTCATCAGGCATGACTATAAATGCCATGCCATTTCTATAAACCATATCTGTTTGCACGTTAAACAATACGGTATCGCCATTTACAGTGAACACGAAATTGGGATACTCACATCGAACGGCTTCAGATCGAGTCAAACCTACTCCCAATCGCTGTCCGACAATTTTTAATACTTCAGAAATGTCAAGATCACTTTTTTGCTCTAATTTTTCATGCAGTCTTTTTTTAGCGCACTCATATTGATACGCACTTTCGGAATCAATCTTATCCTCTTTATCCTCCCATAAAGAAAAAGCAAAACATGCTTCCAAACCATCAACAAAAAACTCTGATGCTCGCTCAGGAGAAAGGTTTGTTATTTCATCGGCAGTCATCAGTCGATATTTTAATAATGTTCTTTTAACTGAATCATCATCACAACTGCGAATTAATTCATTGATCCTGATATAGAGGGAATCAAGTTTTTCAATATGTCTTTCTGGGTCCAATCTTGCTGCATATTGAAAAACAAGAAATGACATCCTAATAAAAAATAAACTTTCTTTTGTTGGGCTATTTTTTTCTTTGTATAAACGCAAACCTGAATCAACAAAATGATTAAACTGTGAAAAAAATGAATCACTGTTTTTTAAAATCTCTTTGCGTAACAATCCTGGCTGAAATAAATTAGCTTCCACATAGATTTTTATGTTTGGATCTGTAAGATGACCTAAATTTCTTGAAAAATAATCGAGCGTGAGTGGAATCTGTGTTTCACGAACTAACCTTAAAAGCAT
>MHBB01000006.1:2175-2464 GCA_001803185.1 Legionellales bacterium RIFCSPHIGHO2_12_FULL_35_11 | reverse complement strand
CGATTTAGCGAATGAAATATTAAAAGATCCCTATAACTTTGATTTTCTGACCATTCAAGATAAAGCCCATGAGCGATCTATTGAAAATGCCTTCATTACCCATATCCGCGATTTTCTCATTGAGTTAGGCCAAGGTTTTGCCTTTGTTGGTTCTCAAGTGCCGCTTACCTTTGATGATCAGGAGTTTTTTGTTGATCTATTATTTTACCATCTGGAATTACGAGCATTTGTTGTCATCGAATTGAAAAATACGAAATTTAAACCGGAACATACTGGTCAATTGGGTTTT
>MHBB01000006.1:0-2153 GCA_001803185.1 Legionellales bacterium RIFCSPHIGHO2_12_FULL_35_11 | reverse complement strand
AATTACGAAAACCTGGAGATAACCAAACTATTGGGATCCTGCTATGCAAATCAAAAAATAAAGTCATTGCAGAGTATGCGTTAAGAAACATTAGTGCTCCCATAGGAGTTTCAGAATATACCTTATCCAAATCAATTCCCACTGATTTGAAAGGCAGTTTACCGACAGTTGAAGAAATTGAAACGGAATTAAATGAATCGGCAAAAGAAGACTAGGGGCAGTCGCCCAAGACGGCATAGAATATGATTAACATTAGATTCTTATGATCGTTTTTTTCCAAACCAAGATACTTTGCCACGCGGTAGCTTTGGTAATTGAATTGCTTTGCCTTGCAAAGGTTATCACGTCAACCCGGTGAGCGCATGCATGTCGATTGGAAAAATAATGCACTGGTATTGACTGTTCGCGCACCCGTGTGATGCCTTGTTTAGGGGGCACAAGGTTTTTTGCATCACCGGTTGATTGGCTCGCAAAAAAGCGCCTGAATCTGCTGTCTTTGCGAGCGTTAGCAAAGCAATCTTGTTCCGACCTCCAATGAAAAATCAAAACTCAGTGCCAGGGCTGTCCCATTAAAAATTTTCTTTTAAAATAAGACCAAGGGTTTCATTATCCCACCCAGCTTTTTTACGTAACCCTTGTAATCCAATGTTTTTGAACATTTTTTTTGTTTGATTCAGCATATTGATAGTAATATGCCGAATCAATGCCATATTTTCGCCAGCATTATCCTTTCTTACACGAGATTGGTCTTCATTAAAAACAACATCTAATGTCCAATGTAAAGCATTTTCAATCATCCAGTGTGAGCGTACAGCAGATGCAATGCGCTCCGCTTTCGGCGGTAAGCTACTGATGAAATAACGTCGCTCCATACTTGGCGTACCATTTATTTCTTGTGTTTCCTCAATCATTACTAACGTTTTAAGACCCGCCCATTGTTCTTTTTGGCTTAGCCAATTAATTTGGTCGCTAACAAAGCATTGACGTGTTTCGATTCGTCCATGCCCTTTGTCTATCTCTTCGTATTGGTCGCTAATTACAGTATTCGCTGTTTTTTTTGGCTCTGTTTCTAAAAATAAGCGAACGTCTTCATTCAACGTACCTTGATTTCCTTTGAGGGCTAAAATGTAATCCCCTCCTTGAGCAATTATTTGCTTAGCTATCGCTTTTTGAGTACCCATGGCGTCAATTGTCACTATATGACCTGTCAAATCCAGTAGCTCCAATAGTTTTGGTATGGCTGTAATTTCGTTTGATTTTTCATCAACTTTTTGTTGCGCCAATACCAAACGAGCCTCCGTAGCAAATGCACTAACCATATGTATCGCTGCACTCCCTGTTGCTTTATCAAGACTATTGCAAAGTGTTTTTCCATCAATAGCAATGACTTCATTTAATAATTTTTGCAGTGTTTGAACCCATTCAACAAAGTGCAATTTAAATGCTTCGGTATTTAGCGCCGCAAAAACACGCGCAAACGTATTTTTTGATGGAATTCCATTTTCATAGGGATAATATTGTTGTAAATAATCGATCTTTGATTTACCAAACAACACAAAATCTCTCCAGCTTTCGGCTCCACAAATCGAGCCACATAAAACTACAAATAAGATCTCCACTAATGGATATAATTTTTTTCGATCAATACGTGGATCTTTTAATTTACCAAAATGACTTTCAAATGATTCCGATACATCCTTGTGCATTTACCTGACTCCTTAGTGAAAAGAAGGCAGATAACATATTATCTATGACAATATCAATCAGTACCAAGATTTTTTTAATGGGACAGCCCTGAAAAATAAAGCATTTGCGATTGTCAGAAAAAGCTAGCTATGATATAGTTATCAGTTTAGTTATAATTAAGTGCATAGTGACGCAAGCCCGTCATTGCGAGAAGAAAGGAAACGGGGGGAAAAATGCAGGTAGATAATGTTTACCCTAAAGTAAGGGAAATTATTGCGGATGTTTTGGTCATTGATGAAGAAGAAATCTCAAAAACCAGCCGTTTAATTTCAGACTTGGGCGCAGAATCAATTGATTTCTTAGACTTGGTGTTCCAATTAGAAAAAGAGTTCGGAATTAAAATTCCCCGCGGCCAATTGGAGAAAAATGCTCGCGGTAATTTACCCGAAGATGAATTCGAAAAGGGC
>MHBB01000005.1 GCA_001803185.1 Legionellales bacterium RIFCSPHIGHO2_12_FULL_35_11 | reverse complement strand
TCATTCCGAGAATAACCAAAAATGACCTCTGTTTGATTATTAGTTAATATAATCTTCCCCGCTTGGTTAACCATCACCAGACAATCAGGAGTCGCTTCTATAATTGTTTTAAATTTTGTCTCTGATGTTTTACGAGTTGTAATATCCCGAATGGCCGCTAATGCCAGTACTTCTTCTTCCGTATTCAGTGGACTTAAACTAATTTCAACGGGAAATTCAGTACCGTCTTTTTTCAAACCAAATAATTCAAGACCAGTACCCATGGGTCTTACCCTTGGATTTTCAAAATACTTTGTTCGGTGATTTGGATGATGTTGACTAAATCGCTCCGGCATTAAGTACTCAACCTGTTTTCCTAATAATTCTGAACGCTCGTACCCAAATAAGATTTCAGTTTGACCATTTACAAGCACGATGTTGCCATTTTGATTAATAATTACCAAAGCATCCGGCATCGCCTCCAGAAGACCTGATAAACGGATAAAGTAGGCTAATGTATTTGACATTTATACAAACTCCTTTTGTGGAATTGGAGCTGTTGCTGATATAAATGATAGAAATATCATATTGACTGGACAAATATCAGGTGCGTTAATAAACTGTTTGGCTGTTTGGCTGTTTGGCTGTTTGGCTGTTTGGCTGTTTGGCTGTTTGGCTGTTTGGCTGTTTGATACAGTCTAGCTCTAGTATCTCCCTGAGAAAACAAGCAATTTACCGACAATTTTAACAAGTTACTTTTTTTATTCAACATCATCAATCCATGAAGAAATATATTCCATTGAGATATACTTACCAATATATAACATAAAAAGAATAAGATGAAACTTTGCTGCAACTCCCAACCGAACTAAACCCGAAACATAAAAAAATATTTTATTGGCTTCTCTAGCGAAATTCATCAAAGATGAAGACACAACTTTCCAAAGCCCACTTTATCACGCTAGTAAAAATACAAAGTTTTTTTTGGCTTCAACAGTCATCCCGACCACATGATCACTATTTCAACCAAGAAACCATGATTGTCGTAGTTATAGTGATGGCCAAGCTGTTCAGCAGGCTTGCGCGTTTAAGTCGATAATTTGAAATCCCCAAAATCCATTTCTAATAAAGAAAGGTATTTATGACTCAACTCCCCTCGATTTACTGGGGGAATATACAGTGTTGAACTTGCATTGATTTTTGTTTTCGATAACTCGTTCACGGTAGTCCAGTCTATTCTCGGCTTTTTAGAGGGATAGACAGCGGCTTCATAAATGCAAACAGGATGTTCATCCGCGTAATAATGATTCAAATAATCTGAAAGAACATGCAGTTTTTTTGTTTGATTCAGATCATGAGTACCCAAATTGGCACCCTGCCAGAGGATGACATGGGTGCTGGTATCAAGGGGTTTCTCATAAATTAAAAGCTCCGTCGCATCAATGGAAAAACTTCCTTGATCCCCTGGATCGATCTCAAGGTCGCTAAAAAGACAATCCATCGAAGAGATGGCTGGCAATATTACCGCATCACCACCATCGGCTTTGATTTGTTTGACCGCTTGCAAGGCAGAGTCGGCAAAAACAGTGGGATGGCCATAAAATACTATGCAAAGACACGCTACTTTCTTATATTCACTGATAATGTAGGCAGTAATTTTATGGTAGGCATCAACTCTTTTATTCGAGCTAAAATAAATAGGTTCTAGGGATTCTGCCTCTTGGGCTTCGCGCAAAATCCACTCTTTTAAGGTATCTTCATGAACTAAATAAAGCACCTTATCAGCGCCCTGAATGACCTTTTTGGTTTCTTCGGTAATATGAGCAACCGATTTGATTCCAGAGCCTGTAACAATCAGCTTGTGCATTAAAATTATTTACAACAAGCCAATTTAGTGTCGGTAATTGTAGAGGCTACATGGATAAAAACGACTTTATTAGTGATTGCCTGTTTAGACTCACTAACCTGCGTCACTGAAGATATAACTTGATCTTCTTTTTTATTGATGTACTCACTGCCAACCAATAATTCTATCGTTTCTAGTGCGGTCATTTAACAATCCTTAATAATTATGTTCTTTGGGCGATTATATAAATAAAACACCTAAATAGAAAGAGAAAAACTCACAAAAAGATCATCAAAAAGAGTAATACATTGGTAAAAATTTATTTACAACTAAATATTTACAATATTATGCTCGTTATGATGTAATAGCTGCTCGTTTTGAGCGTTAATGAGGAGTGGATATGCTAGCCAACGAAATAAACATCCAGACTAGCAACAACATATCACCAATTCGTACCTTCGACATCATTGAGGCTGCAAATTTTCTTGGTACTCACAAAGAGACAGTGCGACGAATGGTTGCTGGAGGGCAACTTCCAGGAGTTAAGATAGGAAAGAGCTGGCGTTTTCTTCAAGATGATCTTGTTTTCTACATGCGCTCAAAGTATGCTCGCGTTGTTACATCGCAAGGCGCTGCTCATAGGAGTAACAAGCAATGGCGCTT
>MHBB01000004.1:4058-5304 GCA_001803185.1 Legionellales bacterium RIFCSPHIGHO2_12_FULL_35_11 | reverse complement strand
AATGGCAGTGGGCAACCGGATAGGTAGGCAATTTTAGATTTCCGAAGAATTTAGCGGGACTGTAACATTTGCTGCAAGCTCTGATACTTCATCATTTACAACCTTTACTACACATGAATCAGACCAAACGTTTAAAGCAGTTTCTAGCATATCTATAAGGCTATAAAATGGTAAAATTATTCCAAGAAGCGTTATTGGAACATTCATGCTTGCAAGTAAGCTTGCACTTAAGAAAAAACACCCCATTGGAATTCCAGCGTTTCCAATAGCCGCAACAGTTGCAATTATTATCCATAATCCCATAGCGGCTAATGATAAATGTATATGATTGTTTTGCATTAGATAAACTACCGTTGTAAATATGAATGCAGCACAGCCATTCATATTAATGCTGGTGCAAAGAGGTAGAACAAATCTACTTATTTCCGGATTGATATTAAGATTTTTTTCAGCTGTACTTATTGTAACTGGTAGAGTGCCTACAGATGATTTTGAAACAAAGGCTAGAGAAAGAGCTGGAAGCATTTTTTTTAAACTAGAATATGGTTGTATCCCTTTAAATTTTAGCCAAAGTGGTAAAATTATAAATCCTTGCACTAAATTTGCTAAAACAATAACTAGAAGATACTGCCAAATACCTTTTAAGTCTCCGCCATTTTCGAGTTCTGCGGCCGTAGTTGTAATAAAGCCAAATAGTCCTAAAGGAATTATCTTTATAATCCATTTGGTAACCACCATAAATAGACCATGCGCACCATGAAAAAATTGAGTGATAGTGGCTTTTGGCTTTTCATCAGGGATAAATCTAATAGCTACACCAATCACGATACCCAGAAATAAAACACTGATAACCGAGTTATTTAAAAACGGGGAAATAATACTATCTGGAAATAATCCGGAAATATAATGTAAGTAACTTGTTTGATTAGATGATAGATGAAAATCCGTGGCTTGAGTAGATTTTCCAATCATGCTTGGGTTGATTAAATTATATAAAATAAAACTTAGCGCGGCCGCGATTATAGTTGTCCCAAGAGTGTAAATCATGGTTTTACGCCAGACTATTTTTAATACTCCCTCCGAGCAATAATTAGATAAGGTTACAATGATAGATAAAAATATTATTGGTAAACTTATACATTTAAAAATACGAATAAAAACATCAGCAACCGTTAAACCAATTGTTTTTAACAGAGGTATATCAGAAACTCCGCAGATTATTCCTGAAATAATAGCAAGAATATAA
>MHBB01000004.1:1587-4035 GCA_001803185.1 Legionellales bacterium RIFCSPHIGHO2_12_FULL_35_11 | reverse complement strand
TGCGCTGCGATTTAAACGGCAAACTGACACAAAAATAACGTCGTCAAAAAAAACTTCAGATTGTGACCGCGCGCAGTATACAAATAAATCTAAATAAAGTTTGTTTTAGACTTTGCAATCCAACTTTTGGTATTATTTGAACAATAAGCATATATTTTATCATCACAGGATTTTATGTCAAGATAGATATTCATTTTTTCAGTGGGCAACCGGATAGGCGGCATTTTTTTACTTAAAAGTGTTGCATTTAACAAGGTAAATAAGTTATAAGTTATTAAAAAATAACAAGGTTTTGTATGAATATTATTAATCTTCCTTTTGAAGAGCCTTTAACAATTGAGTTAAATGGTGAAAAAGTGCAGGTGGTTGCATTTAAGACACAGGAACACGGTAACATTAAATTTGGCATTAACGCTCCAAGAGCTGTGCAAGTTCATAGAGAGGAAGTATATCTGGCAATTAAACTTAAAGATGATTCACAAGTTTTAGTTGATTTAGATTAAGATAGCGATTTCTCATAGTGCAATGGTCCGCCTCGAAAAGGGGCGAATCCTGTAGCAAAAATCATGCCAGCATCTAGTAAGTCGGCATCGGCAACTACAGCTTCTTTGATGCAGGCGTTAGCTTCATCTATCATTGGTTGAATCAATCTTGAAGCTAGGTCATGATTAGTATCTGTGTCATTGAGTCTGTTTTTGATAGGTCTGCCGTTTTTGTATTTATAAAATCCTTCACCGCTTTTTTTGCCTAGTTTTTTATCTTTTACCATATTTTTAAGTCTGTCAGGGACTGCACCACCATAATATGCCGTTAGATTATTTGCAACTGCAAGACAGACATCTAAGCCTACTGTGTCGGCAAGCTCAACAGGCCCCATTATCATACCAAAAAATTTGGCCGCATCGTCTATTATCTCTGGTGTAAATCCTTCTTCAATTAGTTGCATGGCTTCAACAAGGTATGGTGTTAGAACTCTATTGATTAAAAATCCTGGACTTGATTTTACTGGTAAAGGAATTTTACCCATTTGCCCTACAAATGCGCATCCTTTTTCAGCTATTTTTGGGGAAGTTTTTTCACTACTTACAATTTCTACCAATTGCATTTTTGCAACTGGATTAAAAAAATGAATACCTAGTAGTCTATCAGGGTTTTTCATTACTGAACTAATTTCATCAAGAGGTATGCTAGAAGTATTTGTAGCTATTATGGTATCTGGATTAGCAATTTTTTCAATATTTTTAATAATTGTATGTTTAACATTTAGGTCTTCAAATACTGCTTCAATGATAACATCAGCAAGTTTTATTCCTAAGCCATTTGGGTCAGGAATTAAATTATCCATGGCTTTTTGAATAAGACGCGGTTTTTTTAGTTTATTTTTATACAGTGTATGAGCTCTAGCAATTGCTGGAGATATTTGTAAATAGGTTTGATCTTGTAATGTTACTTTTATACCTTTTAGAGCGCACCAAGCAGCAATATCGCCTCCCATAACGCCAGCACCAATAACATGTACATGTTTGGCAGTAAAAGAGCAATTTTTGGCGAAGGATTTGAGCCTTTCTTGAAGAAGAAAAGCTCTAGTTAGATTTTTAGCTGTTTCTGAGTTCTCAATAAGTTTTTCAACTGAGTCGGCTTCTTTAAGATATGCTCTTTCATTGAAGTCACCTTCTTTCTCGTATAGTTCAATGGCGGCAAAAGGGGCAGGGTAATGTTCTTCTGCAATTCTTTTACTAACTTGCTTTTTCATTTGTTTTGCTAGTAGTTGACGAATAAAACTTATATTGCTTAAAGATTGCAGAAAGTTTGGTTTGTGCTGTTTGGGAGTATTATTAATAAAATAGATAGCAGCGCGCTTTAATTGCCTAATTGGGACTACATCGTCCAAGATCCCTAGTTTTTTTGCATTACTTGCTCTAATTGGCATGCCTGGTAAAATCACTTTGGTTAAGGCATTAAAACCGCCGATTAGACGAGGTAGTCGAACAGTTCCACCCCAGCCAGGATGAATTCCTAGTAATACCTCTGGAAGACCTATCTTGGTATTTTCTTCATTTGTTGCGATTCTATAGTTGCAGGCTAACGCAAGCTCTAGTCCTCCACCCATACAAAATCCATCAATGATGGCTACTGTCGGGATGGTTAGTGATTCTAGTTTAGCAAAAACTGTTTGCCCTTTTCTAAGGAAATCTATTACTTCTGTAGATTTGGTAAAATTCGCAAACTCTTTTACATTTGCTCCAGCAATAAAGCCATTTTTTTTCAAAGAATAAAATACAGCTCCTTTAGCGGTTTTATTTTGAGTGATATCTTGTAAAATACTATTTAACTCATTTAAGACATCACTTCCTAATACATTGGTGGAAGAGTTTGTAACATTTATTCCTACCCAAAAAATATGGTCATCATCTACGCTTACATCCCAGTTTTTATAGTGACTCATTT
>MHBB01000004.1:0-1575 GCA_001803185.1 Legionellales bacterium RIFCSPHIGHO2_12_FULL_35_11 | reverse complement strand
TCCAGTTGGAGCAAGTGGAGCAAGAATTGTTTTTTAATGCGTGTAATAGATGAAGAACAATTCTTGCTCCACTTGCTCCAACTGGATGACCAATTGCTATTGCGCCGCCATCTATATTGAGTTTATCAATAGGTGGTGCACCAATTGCTTTTGTTAATCCTAAGTTCTCTTTGCAAAATTCACTATCATTAAATGCATGTAAGCATCCTAATACCTGTACGGCAAAAGCTTCGTTTATTTCCCAGCAATCTATGTCTTGTGGTGTGAGGTTATGTCTTTGCAAAATAGGGCTAGTTGCATAGGTTGGGCCAAGACCCATAAATGCCGGATCCAGCCCACTCCATTCAGAGTCGATAATTCTACCTAAAATAGGTAATTTGTATTGTTTGACTGCTTCTGCACTCGCAAGAATTAGAAGGCACGCTCCATCGGTAATTTGTGAGCTATTACCTGCTGTAACCATCCCGTATTTTTTATCAAAATAAGGGCGAAGTTTTGCTAAACCTTCTATGGTAGAGTCAGCCCTATATCCGTTGTCCTCTGAGTATAAATTACCAAAAGCATCGATAATAGGGGTTACTTCGGACATATGATTATTAGCATACGCAGCGGCGGTTCTTAGATGACTGTTATTAGAAAACTCATCCATTTCATTTCTGGTAATATCAAATTTATATGCGATGTTTTCAGCTGTTTGCCCCATATTGATGCATGCGATTGGATCCATTAATCCTTTTATTAATGCAATAATTGGAACTAGGTAAGAAGGTTTTAGTTGAGTTATTAGTTTGATTTTTTGTGAAGTAGTCCTGGTGTTGAACCATTTATTTAACCAACCGACCATTTTTTCATTTAATAAAATTGCTGCGTGGCTCATTGATTCAGTGCCACCAACTAGGACTAGGTTACTTCTGCCATTGGCAATTTGGATAGCTCCGCAATCAATAGCTTGCATTCCTGATGCGCAGTTTCTCATTACTGTGTATGCGGGCACGTGCTCTCCAATTCCTAATCTTTGAGAAATAACTCTAGCTATATTTATTTCATCTGGGCTAGACATAACACAGCCAATAATAACTTCATCAATATTTTTAGGAGAGAATGGCAATCTATCAAGAAGAGGGCGTCCAGCTTGCACGCCAAGATCTGCTGCAGTAAAAGGACCAATGCCTTTTGCTTTGAGAAAAGGGGTGCGATTACCGTCAATTACATAGACAGGTTTTCCATCCAAGTTAGATTTATGTTTCATAGGTGCTCCTTTAACTGTCTATGCCTAGAAAAAATAACTTACGCTTTTTATATCCAATCTTAATGTCATATTGCGACGTTTTTCATTAGACTTCTTTCGAAACTTTACTGCAGAGGTGAACTGCTTCGTCGATTCACTGCTCGAATATTCATGTTCTGACGTTGTACACTCCGGTTCTGCGCACTGAATCTTTTTGCACTTAGCTCTGAACACGCTAGTTTGAAAGATGTCTATTCTCATAATTTATAAGAGCTTGATGAAAATTACAAGTTATATAGTTGACGTAAAATTTAATCCTGATATACTTCGGCTGCATAGGATGGAGA
>MHBB01000003.1 GCA_001803185.1 Legionellales bacterium RIFCSPHIGHO2_12_FULL_35_11 | reverse complement strand
TTTTTATTAAAAATAAAAGGGCTAAAGTCTCTGATAATTTTTTAAAACATTGGTCTGGACATGGGGGTCACTTTAGAAATTGCGATAATTCTGCTTTATAAAGTGCTAGAATTTCTCTACTCTCAGAATCAGAAACTGGAATTAGTGCGAGAAATTCAGGCTTTTCCACCAACTGATTTAACAGGTATTTCTGTAATTGCTGATGAAAAAATTCTTTTGATTCAGGTGTGCTACACTTTTCCTCAATCTTTTTCAACAGTGATTTTATCGGTGTGTCTGCACTATAAATCAATCTATCGGCAATTTTCTCGCACATTTCTTCATATTGCATTTTTGTAAATTTAAATTCATCTTTTAAAATGCGAGCAAAAGAAACGGGGTTTGGAATTCCGTTAATTGTAAACGGTTCACTATAAATAAATTGATAAAAAGAAATTGAAGCATGAACAATATCACGACTAAGAAAATTCGGCTCACCTATCGTATAGTTTAATTTATTCTTCAAAAGCAGTCCGTCATGTGCTTCATCTATAATGAGCTCTCCACGCTCTTTAAGAATTAAAAGCATTTGATCTAAATAGTGAACTGATTGACTCCAATTCGCCAGCTGCTTTTGGTACGCTTCTATTGATTGTTCGTGATTAAAAATAGGCTTGTTTTTTAATAAATCAAAATATTCCAATTCCACTGATTGGAGGGCTTCACCCGTTGTTACCATATAACTTTTATTATGGATGGCTCGGATGAATCGGCTATGAAGTCGTTTTAACGATTCTGGAGTAGAATCAATTTGTCTATTAAATTCGAAAATAAAGGCGTCTTGATTGAAAATAGATTTGGATGTATTTCTCAAATCAGCATAGCAAGTTCGTAGCAAAGAACGAGGTACTTCTACAATAACAAGATTATTTCCATTTGCCTTTTTTTGAACTAATGTGGGCAAAATAACTTTAGATTTACCGCCTCCCATTATAATTTTTTCAATGCTCTCCCTATAACCCTGATCACCATCTTGAGTCAATAATTTTTCAAGGGTCGCAATTTGATTTTCTTTCAACAATATGTTTGCATGAATTTGAAAAGCACTTAAGACAGTATCTTTCGACGCATCCAATGTATTTTTTGCTAATAAGGCTTGCGCTATTTGCAATTTAACAACATCCTTATCACTGCCAACTGCTTTTTCTAATTCAGAAAACAAGTCTAAAAATCTCATTGCCTGTTGTTCTGCGGTCTTATTTCTTATGTACTGTATCAATAAAACATGCAGATTTTGAATTTCTGCATCGGTGAGGTTTGTTTCATCACGGTATAAATTCATATCATTTTGAAGATACAATACCAGCAGTTTATTAATATCGAGTTTATGAGAAACATCCGATTCCATATCAACCAGGCGACTCATTGGTAACCGACTCTTTGCTAAATCTAATATTTGCTGTTCAAGCAAAGAGAGTTTACTTTGCAAAGAAACATGATAAGTTCTCATCCCAGCTTTTATGGGCTGAATTTCCTCATCAACTGAAAATAGGCTCAGTGATGATTCTCTTAACTGCATGAGTTCGGCATATTGTTTTTTACCTGCTTGATACTCTTCAGTTGAAAAAAATGATTGTGGATCGGCTGCATTGACAGCATCAGTTGAAACAACATCTTCAGTTTCAGATCTTAAACGCGTGAGTAAGTCGTTATGGTTGGTTTTAAGAAAATCCTGAAATGACAAAATTGTCGGGGGTTCAATAGAAACTAGAACTGGTTCCTTGTCTGGTCCAATTGGAGGTAAGCGCTCAATAATTCCTTCCAGTGAAATCAGTGTTGGCTCTTGTGGCAAAAGTGTTTTTATTTCAATAGGATCAACCAGTAGACCTTCAGCTTCATCTACAATAGCTTCAATACGTAATCTTTTCTTAGCAATTTCCTTATCAATCTCAAATTGTCGTTTTCTAGTCTCATATTCATATGAGCTCGATCTTAGATCTGGATCATGATCGAAAACCCATTTTTCTATCTTTGCCAGATAGTTTGTGCGTGATCTATTTAGAAAATCACTTCCTTGATTGTGAGAAATTCGATATAAAACATTTGCTAATAGATATACGGGGGATTCTGCACCCAATCCTTTTGCCTTGCTATAAGCAACCAATGCTCTTTCACTAAATATTTTAATTTTCTCAAAATGAGGACTTGCTTTGTTTTCTGCAATAGATATATATATCGAAAAATATTTAAGGATATTTTCTTTTGTTATTTCATCCGTCAGTGATGCCATTGCCTCACTATGATTACCCGATGCGAAATCAAAAAAACGATCATTCAAGAATAAATTTTTTGCATCTGAATTATATAAAGCAGCCTGGGCTCCAGGTTGAAACAAAACAAAAATATCTGATGGTGGTTTTGGTGGTGATAATGGGTCCTGCTTCGGAATTTCTTTTACAATAATAAGCCTTGCATTACCGACAGATTGTGCCTGAAATTTTACAGCATCAACTTCTTTTAAATATTGCTTTATTACCTTTTCTTTTTGACGAGCGGA
>MHBB01000002.1 GCA_001803185.1 Legionellales bacterium RIFCSPHIGHO2_12_FULL_35_11 | reverse complement strand
AATTCAAGCTCTTTTCTTCGTAACCTCTGGGTTGCTTCGTCGCTGCGCTCCTCGCAATGACGGCATACTGTAGTTTGTTTTTACGATTGTTATTTGTCAATGCGTAAGTCCTATATAATCTTTACCCATATACTCCCTTAGAACTTCAGGTATTTCTATACTGCCATCTTCTTGTTGATAATTTTCTAAAATTGCGATTAAAGTTCGACTTAAAGCAATTGCCGTGCCATTTAAGGTGTATGGATAAATTGATTTTTTATCTGAATTTTTATATCTAATATTTAATCTTCTAGATTGAAAGTCTGTGCAATTTGATGCTGAAGTGATCTCGCCATATTTCTCCTCAGAATCTCTGCCTGGCATCCAAGCTTCTATATCATATTTTTTATATGCAGCGGCACCTAAATCTCCAGCACAGATACGCACAATTCTATATGGAATTTGTAGCTTTTGATAAATACTTTCTTCCAAACTCAATATTTCTTCTAAAGCCTTATCACCATCTTCTGGTTTAGTGATTTGAAATAATTCAATTTTAGAAAATTGGTGAACTCTATATAGTCCTTTGTTTTCTCTTCCAGCTGAACCAGCCTCTCTTCTAAAGCAATGACTTTCAGCTACATATTTACAAGGAAGATCATGTTCATTGATAATTTCATTAGCATGCATTCCCGCAACAGGAATTTCAGCTGTAGCTATAAGACTTAAATCTAAATCTTCTAAATTATAAATGTTTGACTCTTCACCTCGTGGTGAGAATCCGGCGCCAGTAAAAACAGATTTTTTTGCAACATCAGGTGTAATTAGGCAAGTATATCCATTCTCTCTAGCTACTTTAAGCGCAAATAACTTTAAAGATAGCTCTAATATTACAGCATCATTTTTTAAGAAATAAAATTTAGAACCAGCAACTTTTGCGCCGGTATCAAAATCAATAATATTTAAATCCTTACCAAGCTGCACATGATCTTTAGGTGTGAAAGAAAATTCACGTGGTGTTAGGTATTTTTTAATGACGACATTTTCAGTATCATCAACTCCTAATGGAGTATCATCAGCAAGCTTGTTAGGAATACTCAATAAAGCTTCATTATATGGCTCATCTATCCCACGTAATTCATTTTCGCATTCGGATATTTGGCTATTTAATGCTTTCCCATCGGCAATTAAATTTGGCTTTTGATCTTTTGGCGCGCTAGGAATCTCTTTTGCTATTTGATTGGCTTTAGCTCTAAGATTTTCTAAATCAAGTAATTTAGATTTTCGCTCTGTATATAAGTCTAACAGTTTATCTAAGTCGGCTTTTACATTGCGGTTTTTAATGCTTGCGCGGACTGTTTCAGTATTCTCTAAAATATATTTAATATCTAACATGTTTAACCTTAAATCTAGTTTTAGAAGCTGTTTGGTCATGGCCATGAACCAAACATCTTCTTATCTTCTGTCAAAACATTCAATTAAATGAATGCATCTTGCATCAGCACTTCTTATTATAAATTCAAAACCATCAATGAATATCGTTTCAGATGATTTAGGTAAATGACCAAAGCTTGCCATTAAAATCCCGCCAATTGTATCATAAATATCGTCATTAAAGTTGGCCTTTAATTCTTCGTTAAAGTCAGCAATTGGCATATGAGCTTTGATAATATAGTTTTTTTCTCCATGAGCTTTAATATACGCTTCTTCATCTATGTCAAATTCATCTGCAATTTCACCAATAATTTGTTCGATAATGTCTTCTATCGTCACAAATCCTGAAACCAAACCGTATTCATCAACGACAATCGCCATATGATTACGGTTTGTTTTCAGGTCATTTAATAAAGAGTCTAGCCGTTTACTTTCTGGTACAATCGGAGTTTGGCGAATTATGTCTGTTAAATCTAACTCTCGATCTTTTGCAGTTTGAAATTTAAGTAAATCTTTAGCGTGTAAAATCCCGATAACTTCATCTTTGTTTTCTCCTATAACGGGAAAACGCGAATGTCCTGACTCTGTAACTATTTTGATTATTTCGCTTAATTGAGCATCTTTATCAAGACAAGTCATCTGTTTTTTTGGTAACATGATATCTCGAACTTGTAAATCTTCAAATGTAATAGCGCCCTCTATGACTGACAATATCTCTGAGTTAATAATATTATTATTTGATAATTCGCGAAGAAGATTTATTAGCTGTTCTTTGTTTTCTGGGTTAAAGTTAAATAAATTTTTTAGCCATTCTTTAACGTGTAATTTTATTTCTTTAAATTTCATTCTCTTCCTCAAAGTATGGATCTGGAAAATTTAATTTTTTTAATAATTTTGTTTCTAAATTTTGCATAATTAGCGCTTCTTCAATTTCGATGTGGTCAAATCCTAGGAGATGTAAAATACCGTGAATTATCATTAGTGCATAATGAGACTCTATAGTTTTTCCTTGCTCAATACTTTCTTTTTCAATAACCGCTGGGCAAATAATAACATCACCAAGTAGATCAAATTCTAAATCTATCACAGTTGGTAAATTAGCTGAAAAAGCTAGAACATTGGTAGGTTTGTTTTGTTTTCGATACGTTTCATTTAAATAAGTAATTTCGTCTATATCAACAAATCTAATAGTCAGTTCAGCTTTTTCAATTTTTGTAGTAAGGGTTAGTTTTGCCCAATTTATTATTGTTTCATTGCTGATTGGAAGTGTAGTTTTCGAGACATTTTGAATGTCAATATGGTATGTCATTTCGTAAACATCTAATTATGTTGTCCTAAGGATATTATATACCCAAGACACTTCAAAATGCGACTTTTATGCAGATGAAAAACCATGCTGCCTAAAATATCGCCCTTTGAAGTATCTTGGGTATATAGAGTCATGCTTATGAAAGCTCTTGTTCAATTAAATTACTAATAGTTATATCGGCTTTATCATTTGATAAAGATTTTTTTAATAAATTTAACTCTGTTAGCATTTTATTTCGTATATTATCATCATGCATTAATTGTTCAATAGTTTTTGCTAACTCAATTGAATTACAATCATATTGTAATAACTCAGGAACAATCATTTTATTCTGTAATAAATTACAAAGACCTAAAAATTTAACTAAAATTAGTTTTGTTGCTACAAAGTAGGTTAGCCAAGATGCCTTATAAATTATGCACATTGGCTTGATTAAGAGGGCGCATTCTAAAGAAGCCGTTCCAGAACTAACAACAACAATATCACAACAATAAACTACGGATACCGCCTGGCTTTTAATTAAGGTAAAATTATTTTTAAGTTCTAATAGATATGACGCAATTAAACTTGTATCAATCGATTCAGCAACCGGGATGACAAAGTGAATGTCAGGGTATTTTTTAATTAATCGTTTGGCTGTATCTCGCATTACAGGCATTAGTGTATTGATTTCATTTTTTCTGCTGCCAGGCAGCATAGCACAAATCACTTTATCTTGCGGAATACCCAGTTGCTCTTTAACATTTAGAATGTCTTGAGAAATAGTTATTTTTTTAACTAAAGGATGCCCAACAAAACTCACTGGTACATTAGCTTTGGTATAAATTGCCTTTTCGAATGGTAAAATAACAGCCATTTTATCTACATTATTTTTTATTATCTCAATCCTATTTGGTTTCCAAGCCCAGATTTGCGGGCTAATGTAGTACAGAATTTTTATACCTAAACTTTGCTTAGCATACTTAGCTAGGCGGAGATTAAATCCTGGGTAGTCAACCAAAATTAGCAAATCTGGTTTTTCATTTTTTAAATGCTCTTTGATTGCTTTAAATGATTTTTTTATAACAAATATATGTTTTATAACTTCTGATAATCCAGTAACACCATAGCGAGCTAAGTCACTAATTAAAGTCACACCAGCATTTTTCATTCTTTGTCCACCAATTCCAGAGAATTGGAGGTTAATATTTCTAGATCTAAGTTCTGTTACGAAGTTAGATGCATGAATATCACCGGATTCTTCTCCAGCAACAATCACAATTTTTTTAGAGTTGTTCATATCTTAAACTTAATTTTCCTTCTATTTGTTCAGATATTTTAGCTGCAATTGCTAAAGCTTCACATCCGTCTTCGCCAGTTACTAACGGTTTTGTATCTTGTAATATAGCTTCAACAAATGCATTAATTTCGGTTAAGAGAGCATCTGATTCGCCAAACTTAGTTTCTTTTTGAATAATGTTTGGAATACCAGGAAACATTTCCTCCTTGCCCCTTTCAAAAATAGTAAATTGTTTTTTATGATAATCAATAGAAATAAATGAGTTTTTTTGAAAAATTTTAGTTTTACGCTCGGTAGTTAAACTAGCTCGGCTAGCGCTAACATTAGCAACACAGTGATTCTCAAAGGTAATTCTAGCATTTGCTACATCGATTGCTGATGATAATACAGGTGCACCTTCAGCCTCAATAGATAAAACTGGGCTTTTCACCATATTTTGAATAATATCAATATCGTGAATCATAAGATCCAATATTACATTTACATCAGCTCCACGAGGGTTAAAAGTGGCTAATCTTTGAGACTCAATAAATAGAGGTTTTTTTAAAAATGGATCTACGGCTAGTCTTGCTGCATTAAAACGTTCAAGATGACCAATTTGTAATTTTGCTCCGGATTTTTTTGCTATATTAATTAATTCATTTGCCTCACTAACTGTTCTAGTCATAGGCTTTTCAATTAAAGTATGAATGCCTCTGGCAAGAAACTCTTTAGCAATGTTATAGTGCTCAGTAGTTGTTGCAGCAATACTTACCGCATCAACTTTATCGAATAAATTATGGAAGTTATTGTACGATACTACATTTAATTCGTTAGCAACTTTTTGGCTAGTTTCCTGATTAACGTCGCATACCCCAATTAATTCAGCACGATTAAGCATTTGATATTTTTGTGCGTGAAATCGACCTAGGTAACCAACTCCAATTACTGCACATTTAAGTTTATTCATAAAATTTTGGTTGATAATAATTTGGGCTACATTATTGCATGAATTATTAGAATTTATAAGAGAGGTTTAGATAATTAATTTTTGGTGCAGTTCCTTCAGAACGACGAGTTGTTTTCACAAAATGTAGTATTTTGTAAGCGAATACTATTGCAGGTTTACGCATAATCCAGCTTTATTTCTGCAATCCTCAACGATTTGCAAGCTAACCCCAGGATAGTGTAAAATTCAGTGCAGTAGGCATTCGTAGTAGAGCTCAACTGCTTTTTCTAGGATTATGTTGAATATAAGGTGAAACATGAACGGCAAACGCTCAAAACCAGGTTCAGAAGATGCTGAGGATGATAAAAAGCGATCATCTAAAAAGCGTTCATCTGATACACCTGATACGTTATTAACCAATGAAGCATTATCTAGCGCGGATCTACCAATTAAGTCATTTTCATCCAGTAGTTTTGGTACAGATAACCATAAGAATGGGATCACTGATTTACCTGATGCACTATTGAAATATAGGATTGGGGATTATTCAACGCTAAAAGAACAACAAAAGTTACGTGGCGTCAATCGATTTTTTAACCAGACGATTGGTGAAGACAGGGCCCTTAATGCACGGATCGCCTGCTACCATGTACTCACCGGCCAACCAGAAAAACTACTCAAGTTATTAGCCAAAGACCCTGAGATTTTTTTTCATACATACCCAGAGATTTCATTCAAGGCAGCAGAGCAAGTTTATTACAATGTATCCACTGTTGATTTGGTTTATTTTCTATGTGATGACGACATCTGGAACAAGATTAAAGCATTTGCGACCAACCTTCCTGAAGATAAACGTACGCCATTTTTCGAGACGTGGCAAAAACAGCAGCAAGCCATGGGCAAAGGTGGTGCTGACTTACTGTATGTGACAAGTGATAAACCACCTCAATATGAAAACTGTTTGGAGACGACGGAGATTTTCGATGTAGTTCTTGAGAACAAATCCCTCACCAGAGCGTTACTCAAAAACCCTGATGGGATTGTGTGTTGGAAATACAGAGATAACCAGGTTCATTTGTATTACGCCAATCCAGTAACAAAAGTGCTTGAGCCCATCGACGTCAGTAAAACTTTATCAGAAACGCAACAAACCGCCGTTGATGCTTTCAAGTCAGACATGACAAAGATGAGGCCTAATACGGTCAGGCGTTCAAGCAATGCGGAGCATGGCTTATTTAAAGACATTTTTAGCAATCGTCAAACCCATCAGCCCATCAAACTCTTGCGAGCCGGCATTCATTATAAACAAGACGGCATTGATACTATTGACACCCATCACGATTTTAATCGCCTCACCAATGCTTATCTAAAATGCATTGATTTATCTCAAGCCGCTGTTGCTGAGCAGAATCCGGAGCGGAATAAAGCATTGTATACTGAAGCTGATAGGGTTTGGCGGTCTGAATTAGGTCGACTTCAAAAAGAGGTGATATGGGTAATACAGCGGTTTTGTGAAAAAAAACGTCCATTTTGTCCTTTACCCAATAATTTTAATGCGTCTCCGTTTCTTCGCAGCTTCATGATTTATAACTGGAGAACCGATAAACAAGAATTGTTATTTGACGTTAAGGCCAACGAGTTTTTAGCGAATTTCGGTGTTGATTCTAATTCTGGTTTTGCAATATATAAAGGTGAGTGGGAGGGGTGGCTGGGCAGTATTCTAGGGCGCGGGTCGGGCGCTAGCCGCGGCGGGGTCATCGATTTAATCGCCAAAAATCGGCTGAGTGTTGATGCAACCAACACGGTTGAGATCCCTATTGAGCTGCCGGCGCCGATTGCTGGATTAAAATTAGGTCGTTAATGTTATCGTTTGCTGAGGAATTTTGTATGTTTTTTGCAATGACTTTGACTCGACTTATCCTAACATGAGGCATGAATCACGTCTCTAAATATCCAAGGTGTTTGGGGCCATAAAGCCATTCCGACCCCTATCAGGGATTTTTTTGTCATGCACATGGGGACTTTATGATGAAAAAAATTATACCACTTTTATTATTGTTATTTGTAAATTCAGGATTTTCATGGAACTCTTTAGGACATCGCTTAGTAGCTCAGATAGCATTAGATAATATGAATAGTGTAGAACGAGCGTATTTTAATAGGTTAAATAATCTATTAAATAAAAATTCTCGTAAATACACTCTAGTTAATTCCGCAATCTGGATGGATAATTTATATAATGAAAATTTAAAGCCTTTACGAAGCTTTCATTATATTGACTTGCCTTTTTCAAAAGATGGCTCAAAGTTAGTAAAAGTAGATAAGTCTAATGCGGTATTTGCAATTAATATGTCAATGTTAACTTTGCAAGATAAGAATGCCCCAGACCTAGATAAAGCAATTGCGGCTAGAATTCTTTGGCATGTCGTTGGTGATATTCATCAACCTTTACATAGCGTTACTTTAGTTAGCAAAAAAAATCCTATGGGAGATATGGGAGGTAATCTAGTCATTCTTCCCAAAAATAGTGTAGCTAAAAATTTGCATGCATATTGGGACAGAGGGGCAGGAAGTTTCAGAGTAAAGAAAAAATATACGGCGAAAGATGTAAAAAAAATGGCGAGAAATATATCTGATAAATGGCCATGTGATAAATTAAAATATAAAGAATATGCTTCTGATAATCCTATGAAGTGGGCGTTTGAATCGCATAAAATTGCTATAAACTTTTCCTATCAATTTTCTTTAGATAAAAACTATCAGTATAAAGCTGAAAATATTAGTAAGCAAAGAATAGCATTGGCTGGATGTAGGCTGGCAGCCAAAGCATCGCTAATTAATTGGATTTATGGCTTTTGAAGTAAATGCATTACTTCCCCTAAAAATCTAGTCGCTTCTCCACCAGTTACAGCCCTATGATCGAAGCTTAAAGAAAGTGGAAGTAATTCTCTAGAAGATAATTTGCCATCTTGACTAACAGCTCCTTCATATAGTCTGCCAACAGCTAGAATTGCTACGGTTGGGAGAACTATTATTGGGCTTGCAAATCTTCCAGCAAATTTACCAAAATTTGATAGTGTAATAGTTGAGCCTTTTAGATTTTCTGTAGGGATAGTTCTTTCTAATACTGATTTTTTATATTCATTTATAATTTTTCTAAGTTCAGAGGAAGATTTTTTTTCTGCATTATGAATAACTGGTACAAAAAGACCTTCTTCATTATCCATAGCGAGTCCTAAATTTACTTCCTCAAAACATTTGCGGGCATTATGAGCTTTATTAAACCAGGCGTTAAGAGCTGGTTCAATTTTACATGCGCCAACAATCGCTTCTATAAGTCTAGTTGTAATATCCGTGCCTTTTTTCCAGGAACTAATGTCGGCTTCATCAAAAATTGCAACTGGCACTACCTCACTATGTGATTCTTCCATGCTATGCAGCATAGCTCTTCTTACGCCTTTAAGTTGCTCAAAATCTTCTGGTAAAATTGAATTTTTTTCAGAGGCTTGTTTTACATCTTCACTGGTTATCATGCCATATTCACCAGTTCCAACTAAAGTATTTAGATTAACACCAAGCTTTTTGGCTAGCATTCTAGTCTTAGGAGTAGTTCTTGGTGTATCTCTAGTTAATGTTTTAGATCCTATAGTAAAATTATCTTCGGTTATTTCATCACTTTCTTCAAGATTTCCAACAACCGTGCCAGAGTCGCATTTAGTTTTTGTTTCTTGAACAAAAGCCATTAGCGGATCGCCAGTTTTTATTATATCTCCTGGAGCACCAAATAACTTTGCTATGGTCCCACTTTGTGGGCATGGAACATCAACAACGGCCTTGGCTGTCTCCATAGAAACTAAAGGTTGGTCCATAGTTACCTTGTCTCCAACCTTTACAAACCATTCATGAATTTCTGCGTCTGGTAGTCCTTCACCTAAATCAGGTAATTTAAAAATATCCATCAATTATCACTCCAATATACTTAAAATACTTTCTTTAATTCTCGCGACACTTGGTAAATATTCCTTTTCCAACTGGAAATATGGCATAACAACGTCATATCCAGTAACTCTTATAACTGGGGCGAGTAAATCAGTTAAACAATGTTCCATTAACAAAGCGGAAATTTCAGCACCAACTCCACAAGTTTTAGCTCCTTCATGGATTATTACGCATCGACCAGTTTTTTGGACAGATTGAATTATTGTTTCAATGTCTAATGGCTTGATTGAGGCAACATCAATTATTTCACAAGAAACACCATCTTCGTGTAATGCTTTAGCAGCTTGCATGGTTTCATGTAAACTTGCTCCCCAACTAATTAGCGTAATATCGTCTCCTTCTTGCAATGTAAAACATTTACCAAGAGGTAATGCTTGGCCATCATCTTCTACTGGTTGTTTTACTAATCGGTAGATGCGTTTTGGTTCTAGAAATATAACTGGATCTGGATTTCTAATGGCCGCAAGAAGTAGCCCGTATGCACGTTTTGGCGAAGATGGAATAACTACTTGTAAACCAGGTATATGAGCAAATAAAGCCTCTGTACTTTCTGAGTGGTGCTCAGGTGCGCGAATGCCACCACCAAAAGGAGCTCTAAATACTAAAGGACAGGATAGTCGTCCTCTAGTTCGATTTCTCATCCTAGCTGCATGACTAATTATTTGATTTAAGGCTGGATAAATAAATCCCATAAATTGAAATTCAGCAATAGGTTTAAGTCCTTGGGTTGACATGCCTATTGCAAGACCTGCAATCATTGATTCAGCAAGCGGGGTATCAAAAACTCTTTTTTCTCCAAATCTATCTTGTAGTCCTTCAGTTATTCTAAAAACACCACCATTTTTACCTACATCTTCACCAAATACTACTACATTTTCATCGTTGGCTAGTTCATAGGCTAGCGCCTGAGTTACCGCTTGTGCTAGATTTAAATTAGCCATTATTTACTGCCTCCATTGCAATTGCACGCTGTTCAATAAGATACTCGGGAAGTTCTGCGTAGAGGTAATCAAAGATATCAGTGATAGGTTGTTTTTGTTTGTTTAGGTAAATATCAACTTCATTTTGAATTTCTTCTAAACATGTTTTATGTAATAAGTCTTCATCACTTTCTGACCAATTAATAGTCGCCTTTAGATATTCTTTAAATCTTTGGATAGGTTCTTTGGTTGATGCATTCTCTACATCTTCTGCAGGCTGATAACGTGTAGCATCATCAGCGGTAGTATGATCGGATAGGCGATATGTTTTTGCCTCAATTAGGGTCGGCCCGCCTTGATTGCGCGCTTTTTCAATTGCATCACCTATAGTTTTGCATAATCCTAAAATATCATTTCCATCAGTTTGAATTCCAGAAAATCCAGCAGCAATAGCTTTTTGAGCTAAAGTTTTTGTGGAGGTTTGTTTTTCTGTAGGAACGGATATCGCCCACTGATTATTATTAATGATAAAAACCACTGGTAAATTCCAAGCTCCAGCCACATTAATTGCCTCGTAGAAATCTCCTTCTGATGTTCCTCCATCTCCGATGCAAACAACAGCAACTCGATTCTCATTGCGATACTTAAAACTAAAGGCAACGCCGGTTGCATGTAAGCACTGTGAGGCGATTGGTACGCAAATTGGTAAGTCTTCTGATTTTCCATCATAGAAGCTTCCTCTCTCATCTCCACCCCAAAATGATAGAATATCTGACATGCGAACGCCTCTCTGAAATTGGGCGGCGTAGTCTCTATAATATGGAATTAATATATCGCTTTGGCGCATACAGTGACCAATAGCTGTGGAAATTGCTTCTTGTCCATTAATTGGAGCATAAGTACCCATTTTACCAGTTCTTTGCAAAGCAATAGCTTTCTTATCAAATAATCTAGTTAAAACCATAGAACGATATAGTTTTTTAAGAATTTTTTTGTCAGAAGCAAACTCAGGAAGTTCGCCATGTATTTGTGCTTGCTCATTTAAGATTTGTGTAAATGGTATTTCAAAACGTGCGACTAAATCTGTCATAATGTTACATCCTTATTACTCGCGAAAAACTAGAATACGCAAATTATTTCAAAATTTCTAGGGAAATTTAAAAGTTAGCTCCATGAGCTACTTTAAATATCTCTTAAGTATTTTTCCTACATTAGATTTTGGTAGCTCGGAGTAGAATTCTACAACCTTTGGTATTTTATAAGCAGTCAAATTTTCTTTGCAATGCTCAATTATATCTTTTTCAGTTAGAGCATCATCAGATTTTACTATACAAGCTTTCACAATTTCTCGTCCGGTAACGGAGTTTGAACGAATAACGGCAACCTCTTTAACACCAGGGATTTTAGCTATTACCTCTTCAACTTGATAAGGATATACATTAAACCCAGAAATAATAATTAAATCTTTTATTCTGTCCACTATATAAAGAAAACCATTTTCATCAACTCTAGCGCTATCACCAGTTCTAAAATAACCATCATCCCAGAATGATAGTTTTGTTTCTTCTGGTTTTCGCCAATATTCATTCATAACTTGTGGTCCTGATACACAAAGCTCACCGACTTCTCCCAACTTAAGTTCAACGCCATTTTCATCACGAATTGATATTTCAGTAGAAGGAAGTGGTAATCCAACACTACCTGTGTATTTTTCGATATTCAGTGGACTAATTGTAACCCCAGGGCTAGTTTCTGTTAATCCATAAGCTTCTAAAATTGGCTTATTAGTAACTTTTTGCCATTTGCTGGCAACGCTCTTTTGGAGCGACATACCGCCTGATAGAGTAACATATAAATGTTTGAAATTAACTTTTTTGAAGTTTTTATGATTTAACAGAGAGAAAAATAATGTATTAACTCCAGTTATTGCATTAAATTTTGCATTTTTTATTTTGTTGATAAAATCATTTGTATCTCTTGGATTTGTAATAAGTAAATTTTTTGCACCAAGCATAAAAAATGTAAAGCAATTAGCTGTTAGCGAAAATATATGGTACAGGGGCAGTGCAGTGACTATGCATTGTAGTTTTGAAGAGTCAATTGGTGATAGCCAAGCGGTAGTTTGTAATATATTCGCAATTAAGTTTTTGTGTGACAAAACCGCTCCTTTAGGTATACCTGTAGTACCTCCTGTATACTGAATAAACGCAGTATCATTGTGCTCAATATTTGGTTTGAGAAAATTTAGACTAGCTCCTTGCTTGATTGCTGTTGTAAATTTAATATGATGTAATTTTTTATAACAAGGCACCATTTTTTTTACATGCTTGACAATCGAATTGGTAATGGTTCTTTTAAATAATGGAAAGCTGTCGCCGACCTCACTCACAATTACATGTCTTAGAGAAGGAATGCTTGCTTTAGCGTGTTCCACTACGTGAGCAACATTTGCTAAAACAATAATTGCTTCAGTACTACAGTCTGATAGTTGTTCGCTAACTTCTGCGGCAGTATAAAGAGGATTAATATTTACGATGGACATACCTGCTCGTAAGATTCCAAAAATTGCGATTGAATATTGCAATAAATTTGGCATCATTATGGCAACCCTGGCTCCTTTTTTTAAACCTAAGTACTGTAAATATGCTGCAAAATGCTTGCTTAGCTTGTCTAGCTCTTTATAGGTTATATCGGTTCCCATATTTGAAAATGCAATATGATTGGGGTACTTTGCAAAAGGTTTTACAAAGAGATCTGGGAGAGAAGAATATGCGCTTGGATCAATTTCTTTCGGAATTCCTGCTTGATATTGGTTTAACCACAATTTATCCATACCTAGAACCTTCTGTTATTATTATCCTCATGGTAGTATATAATAGAAATGCAAATAAAGGGTATCCTCATATGTCAGAAGAAATGGTAAAAAAACAAGTTTTTAAATTAAAGGGTAGATTGTATACCTTAACGGTTGTGCATTTACTTAATTCTTCCCCTGAATTATTTGCTGAACAAATTGTTCGAGCTGTAAAAAGTGCGCCAAGACTCTTTAATAATACACCAGTAATTATCGATTGTTCATCAATTGGTGATGAAAATGTTGATTTAGCCGCTTTTTGTAGTACGTTACGGCAACATAGTATGTTACCAATTGGTGTTCAAGGTGGACCACCTACAGTTGCAGTGATGGCTGCGCAAGAAGGATTGCCGGTATTGTATGCGTCGTCTAGTCAAGATAAGTCGCTTCTAGAAATCGATATTGAAGATGAAGTAATTGATGAAGCTACAGAAACAATCCGAACTACTTTATTAACTACGCCTGTTCGTTCTGGTCAGCAGATTGCAAGCAGGGAAGGTGATTTAATTATTACGGCATCTGTTAGTAATGGAGCTGAATTGTTGGCCGATGGTAATATTCATGTTTATGGTGCCTTACGCGGTAAAGCATTAGCTGGAATTCGTGGTGATAAACATGCAAGGATTTTTTGTCAGTCATTAGATGCACAGCTTGTTGCTATATCAGGAATTTACTGTTTAAGTGATTCTATGCCCAAAGTAGATAAGCCATGTCAAATCTTTTTAAAAAATGATAAAATCCAGGTAGAAGAATTGTGATTTTGGATGTGGAACAGTCAATTTCTGAAGCGATGTTTATTTCTGATTTGCATCTGCACCCAGAGCATCCAAAGCTTACAAATAAATTTTTTGCCTTTTTAAATTGGTCTGTATCCAAAACTAAGTCACTCTACATTTTAGGTGATTTTTTTCATGTATGGCCAGGAGATGACGCCATTGATTCCTGGAGCGAGAAAATAGCAAATGAAATTGCAGCCTTAGCTAACCATGGAATAAAAGTGTATTTTCTTGCAGGCAATAGAGATTTTTTAATAGGGCAAAAGTTTATTTCAAAAGCAAGAATGACAGAATTAGTAGAATCTTCAGTAATAAAATTAGGAAATGACAAAGTTATATTAGTACATGGAGATAGATACTGTGTAAGAGATAGATCACATCAAATTTTGCGAAGATTTACTAGAAATCGATTATTTAAATTAATTTTTTTGCGAACTCCGTATAAGTTTCGGAGTAAAGTTGTGAATTCTGTAAGGCGGTATAGCCAAAATAATAGATCTAAACCTGTTGCAGATATGATTACCGTTCCAACGGAAATTGTTAAGCATTTAAGTCGCAATCAGGTAGACATAGTAGTCCATGGTCACACACATACCCCAGGGCTAGTTAAACACAATGATAAAAAAGGTAATTTTTATCAATATGTACTGAGTGATTGGGAAGAAAAACCACTTATCATGTGCTATAATAACACGGGTAAGTTTTATTATGTTCGTTTTGAGGATTATGTATGAGTAAGCGTACGCATGAAGAAAATGTGAATGATGATGTTGCAAAATTAAATGAAGCGACTAAGAGAAAAGCTGAAGAATTAAAAATAGCAAATGAAGAAAGTAATAAGCGTAATAAGAAGTTACTTGATCAGATTAATGCATCGAAATTTAACCCAGTTAACATTAGTGATATTTTGATTGCTAAATATGAAAAGATATATTCTGAAGAGTTGCATAAAGTAAAAAATATAAAAAAAGAACAAGAAACAAACTACCAGATGCATAATTTTGCATCTATGGTTATGCAATTTGAACCAAGATTCAAAGCCTTATTGAGTTTATACGTAGCAGCAAATAACTTAAAAACTATAAAGGTTTTTAAGGAATATGGCATAGATTTAAGTCCTTCTAACCTTAATCCAAAAGGATTTTTTGAAAGCATAGATAAATATTTTTCAGACAAGAAATACATTGATGTACCTGGTGATTTACATTATTTTTCATCTATCGATGACAACGGATATTTAACCCACAATGTATTTGATGATTCTTTTGATGGTGTTTTATTTGACGATAACAAGGAATTAAAAGATTTATATCATGCAAGTATTAGAAAAAATATTGAGAAATGGGTAGAGCAAGTCCCAGGACTAAATGGTGGAGATGGGTATTTCGTTGGTCCTGATGAAAGTGATAATGGTAAAGAAGGAAAATGTAAAATTTACCCCAAGTCATTAGGAAAACAATTACCTAATGGAGGGAAGTGGGTTATTGATAATGATAAAGTGTTAGCATCTTATAATAAAGATACTGAATGTAAACAATTAAAGAATGGATCTATAGTGCCTAATATATTTGAAGATAATAGTATTAGACCTAGACCTAGACCTAGACCTATAGATTCAGTAACGTTCGATGAGTTACGTAAGACCCCTGGTAATTCACTTACAGATTTTTTTGAAGCAGCTTATAAAGGACTGGAGGTAGATTTAAACCTTGAAGAAGCCCCAAGAAACTCCCCATAAAATCAAGGAATTATTTTGAATACAAATAATTTAGAAGCAGGGATAGATAGCGAATTTTCTAAGTTGTTTTCCACATATGGTCTGGTTACTGTTGAGAGAATACTTGATAATTTTGGATTAAAATTAACCAGTGATGAAATTTATAAAGCAATTCATGATGTTAATAGTATTTATTATCAGTTACTCATAATTCCATTTAGAAATATCTTAAATGGAATTATTATGCAGCAGGTTGAAGATTATCGAGAATATTTGCAAAAATTATTTGTTGATTACCTTTTATCTGGTGCTGCAAACGAGACGGATGAACAACCACCTGCTGAAGGTTCTAAAGCAGGACTAGAAGAAGAGAGAAAAAAATTAATTCAAATTGGGGAAGAGTTCGATAATCATGTATTTAAACATCATACATTAATTTCGCATAGTCAAAAGGAGTTAATTAGTATCTCACGCAGTAGTTTTAAAAATATTGCTGAAGCTAGCGAGGAAGATAAAGCTTTACTTGCAGCAATTGTTAGTAAATATCAGGCAAAATCTCAAGAAATCCATGAAGCATTTCGTGAGTTTCGTAGAAAAATTCAAAAATTAATTATAGCAGTACAAGAGTTATCTGAAAATCTACCAGATTACCGTGCTGACCCAGAAAAAATAAACATGCATCGCGAATCAATTCAATTTGATGCAAATCTTGGTGAGGAAAATCTAAAATAAAAACCCAGAGGCACCTCATGAAAAAAATGTTTGCCGTCTTTGCGAACGAAGTGAAGCCATCTACTCAAACAACGACGAAAATTAAAACATTCTATTTTCTTAAGCGAATGCCATTGCCTTCGCGGGAATGACCTCAAAATGAGGGGATTTTTGAGCATTATTGAGCTATATGTCGTGCAAGAAACCCTCTTACTAAAACTCCAAGTTTATTTGCCGCTCTTTCAGCGGTTATAACAACCTCTTCGTGGCTATGGCTTACATCAGACAAGCCTGTTGCATAATTTGATATTATAGATAATACTGCAACTTTTAGTCCGCAGTGAGTTGCAACTAGTACTTCAGGCACAGTTGACATTCCAACTACATCGGCTCCTAAAGTTTGAAAGGCTCTAATTTCAGCAGCTGTTTCGTAGTTTGGTCCATTAACAGCTAAGTACACACATTCTGTTAATGGTATATTGTTTCCTTCTGCTATGTTGAGCAAAATTTCACGCATATTTTTATCATACACGCTATCTAATGGAAAAAATCTTGGTCCGAAATCATCATCATTTTCACCAATTAGAGGATTAGTTGATTGCATATTGATATGATCATTGATTAATACAATTTCTCCTGGCGGAACTTCTCTGCGCATAGAACCGGTAGCGTTGGTAATAATTAATTCCTCACAACCTAATAATTTTAATGCTCTAATATAAGTTTTAACAATATCGTTACAATTGCCTTCATAAGTATGCGCTCTACCTTGTAAACAAACTACATTTACGCCAGATAGAGTTCCAAGAACTAGGTTTCCAGCATGTGATTGGACTTTACAATTAGGAAATCCTGGTAATTCCGTATAAGAAATAACAGTAGTATTTTCTAGTTCATTAGCAAACGAACCAAGACCAGAACCAAGAATTATTCCAAGTTTCGGAGTAAATCCAGGACTAATAGATTTGATTTTATTTGCTGATAAATGCGCATTTGTTTCATTCATATTGCATTACTTCCTAAATTAAACTATTAAAATATATAAAGCACCCATGCCACGTAAGATTTGCACAAGCATTTGAGATTTTTTATTAGCTAAAGCAATTTTTTGTAGTTCGTCAGTATTTGGTGTTGGTGTATTATCAGCGTTGATTATCACATCACCAGGTCTTAAGCCAGCTCTCCAACCAGCACTCATTTCTGAGGCGCCAACTATTTGTACACCGTATATGTGACCGTGTGGTGGTGAGTCTTGCTCAAAGTTCCTTAGGGCCAAACCATATAAAAAAGGGTTTTGTGATTGCAGTTTTTGTTCGTTTTTCTTAATGTCAGTAACTATTGCGTTAAGTTTTATTTCACTTCCATTTCTCTGTACAATTATGCTGGCATTTCCGCCGACTCGTAGCAAGCTTACGACAGTTTTGACTTGGGTAGCTTGGGTGATTTTAGTGTCATTAATTTTAGTAATAATATCTCCTGTTTTTATACCAGCAGCTTCGGCAGGAGAGCCTTGATTAACTTGTGCAACTAGAGCACCCTGAACATCGCTATTATATCCCATAGCCTGAGCCAGCTCAGGAGTAAGATGTTGTACAAAAATTCCCATTAGACCGCGGTGTACTGAGCCAAATTTAATGATTTGTTGCGCAACATCCTTAGCCATATTGATAGGTATTGCAAAGCCAATGCCAACATTGCCGCCATGGAGTGAAATAATAGCTGTATTTATACCAATTAATTCACCTTTGGAATTGATTAACGCACCTCCAGAGTTGCCTGGGTTAATTGCCGCATCTGTTTGAATAAAGTTTTCGACACCTTCAATGTTTAAGTCGCTTCGTTGCATAGCGCTTACTATACCAAATGTTGCTGATTGACTATTTCCGAAGCTGTTTAGACCGAAAGGATTGCCTATTGCAACAACAAAATCACCAACTTCAATGTTATCTGAATTACCAATCGGTAAACTACTCAAGTTTTTGGCATCTACTTTCAGAACAGCAACGTCTGTTTCACTGTCGCTACCAACTAATTTGGCTTTTAGTCTCCGGCCATCATTTATGGTAACGGTGATAATTTGAGCATTTCGTATTACGTGATCGTTTGTAATTATTATCCCATGGGTAGGGTCTATTATTACTCCAGATCCAATAGATTGGAATTTTTTTGGCCTCTCTAAAGGCATTTGTTGATTTGGTTGATTGTTTTCGTCATTCTCATCTTCGTCAGCAATTGGTGATGCAGGCGTCATTACTCCTTGCACAGCAATATTAACAATAGCAGGCATAGCCTTTTTTAGCATCGGAGCAAGTGTAGGTAAGTTTTTATCGTTTGTTTCTGCTGTAGCTAAAGTCGATACAGTCAAAACTGATAAAGATAAGAGAAGGGCTCTTAAGTATTTTTTCATTTTATTCCATCCTGAAACCAAATTAATGATGCCATTCTACCGGTTTTTGCGCTTTTTCGGTAGGAGTAAAATTTATTAGTTTTTTCAAATGTGCATTCATTAGACTGATAGATTTTTTTAACTCCCAAATTATTTAAAATATACTCTGCAATGCCAGGAAGGTTAGCATTAATATTTGTATTTGTAGTTTTAAAAAATTTTATAGAATCAGAGAATTTAATCATAAACTCGCTCATTACCTCTTTGCCAGTTTGATAACAGTTTTGACAGATTGCTGGGCCAATCCAAGCAATATAATTTTCAGGTCTATCCGAAAGATTTGTAAAGGTGTTTTCAATTACTCCATTTAATAGGCCTTTCCATCCCGCGTGAATTGCACCAATTTCGGTTCCTAATTTATGGCAAATTAGGATAGGAACGCAGTCTGCTGTCATTATTACCAGTGGAAAACGTGAGTCTTTGGTAATTGCTGCATCAGCATTAATATTCGGAAAATTATCTTCAACAACTACGCATATATTGCTATGAGTTTGATTAAGCCAAATTGGCTCACTTGGTAAATTGTGTTCTTTAGCTAGATTTATTCTATTCTTTAGGACGTGCTCAGTGTTGTCATTGATATGCAGGCCAAAATTATTACTGGCAAACTCATTTATACTGCAGCCAAAATTCCTCGTCGTAGTTAAAGCTTTAATATTTTTCGGTGTACGCCAATTCGGTATTATTATTTCCATTTAGTTCATCGTCCAAGGTGATTAGTAATTGTTGGAAGTCATCTGGTAGCGGTGCTTGAAATTCTAAGTCTTGTTTACTTACAGGATGAGTAAATGCTAAACTACATGCATGTAACGCCTGACGTGGAAATTTTTGGATAGTGTTGCGTAAATCTTCACTTAATCCTTTTGGTATACAATTTCTACCCTTATAAAGCTGATCACCAATTATCGCATGATTAATATGCGCCAAGTGGACTCTTATTTGATGAGTTCTACCAGTTTCTAATTCAACATTTAACAACGTTGCAAACCCGTAATGCTTTGCAACACGGTAATTTGTAATAGCTTCTCTTCCTGAGGATTTAACTGCCATTTTAAGACGATTTTGGTTATCTCTTCCAAAATTAGTTTTGATTGTTTGACCTGCTATTATATGTCCAAAAACTAGTGCAATGTATCGTCTTGTTATAAGATGATCTTGCATTTGTTGGATTAAATTATTGTGGGCTGTAATAGTTTTTGCAATAACTAATAGACCACTGGTGTCTTTATCTATCCGATGAATTATCCCAGCTCTTGGTAATTTGGAGTGTACTTCATTATTATGGTGTAAAAGGGCGTTTACTAATGTTCCATCAGGGTTGCCAGCTCCAGGATGGACAATTAAACCCGCTTGTTTATTAATTATAATAAGATCTTCATCTTCAAATATTATATTCAGGGGAATATTTTCTGCTTGAGAAGGCGTATAAATATTTGTGTTTATTGGGGAAAATATAATTTCTTCATCTCCAAATACCTTAAAATCCGGATCGCTACTTTTAGAGTTGATTTTAATATTACCTTCCTTCAACCAAGATACAAGCTTAGCTCTAGAGTATTCAGGAAAGAGACTAGCCAATACTTTGTCTAATCTTTGCCCACTAAATTCCTCAGGGATATGTGCTTTTAGTACTTCATTGCTCATGAGTAATAAGCCTGCCACGAAGAGAGTTAGGTTGTGCCTCTGTAATTAATACATCTACAAAATGGCCTTGAATGTTAACTGGTCCAATGAAATTAACCACACGATTACATTCGGTTCTGGAAGCCAATTGCGCTTTATCTTTCTTAGATGGACCAGTAACTAATACTTTTTGTGTACTGCCTATCATTGCCTCACTGTATCTATTAACTTGAATAGCTAATCTATCTTGTAATATTTTTAAGCGCTGCTTTTTTACTTCTATTGGCGTGTCATCTTGAATATTTGCAGCAGGTGTGCCTGGTCTTTTGCTATATATGAAGCTAAAAGATGTGTCGAATCCAATTTCATCTACTAAATCTAAGGTATCTTGAAAATCCTTGTCAGTTTCAGATGGGAATCCAACTATAATATCTGTAGAAAGCTTAATATCTGGTCTAACTTTACGTAATTTTTTTATTTTTGATTTAAATTCTAATGCTGTATAACCTCTTTTCATCATTGCAAGAATTCTATCAGATCCACTTTGAACTGGTAAATGAATATGGTTTGCCAGCTCAGGAACTTCTTTATAGGCGTTTATAAGATTATCAGAAAATGCTAGTGGATGAGAGGTTGTGTATCTAATCCTGCCTAATCCTTGGATTGCTGCAATATATTGAATTAGAAGAGCTAAATCAGCTATATCACCATTTTCCATTTTACCTTGGTAATCATTTACATTTTGTCCTAATAGATTTATTTCGCGAACTCCTTGTTGAGCCAGCAAGTAGCATTCAGCTAATACATCATCAAAAGGACGGCTTATTTCTTCTCCACGTGTATATGGCACAACGCAGTAACTGCAATATTTACTGCATCCCTCCATAATAGAAACAAACGCAATTGGGCCATCAGCTCTTGGAGCTGGCAAGTTATCAAACTTTTCAATTTCAGGAAAACTAATATCAACTACAGGTTTTTTTCTTTCTAAGTGCTCGTTTAGCATTTGTGGAAGACGATGTAATGTTTGAGGCCCAAATACTAAATCAACATATGGCGCTCTTTTGATAATATTTGCACCTTCTTGACTAGCAACGCAGCCACCTACACCAATAATGACATGTGGATTTCGTTTTTTGTATTCTCGCCATTGACCAAGCTGAGAAAAAACTTTCTCTTGAGCTTTTTCACGTATCGAGCAAGTATTTAACAATAAAATATCTGCTCCTTCAATTTCTGATACTTTTTCAAAGCCATGGGAATTAGATAATACATCGGCCATTTTAGATGAATCATATTCATTCATTTGGCAGCCATTGGTTTTAATATATAATTTTTTTAACATGTTGTGCCATTCAAATTCAAGATTTAGGGCATATTTTACCAGATATTTTTAAAATTTAAAAATAATGTGAAAACTCATTTAAACTAGCTTTGTTATATAACCGATATTCGTAAACAGCGTAGAAGGCGATTACATTTTTTACATAATTTCTTGTTTCAGCCCATGGAATTGTTTCAATCCAGATATCCATGTCTTTTTGAGGGTTTGATTTTAGCCAACGATTTACTTGCGTTGGTCCAGCATTGTATGCAGCTATCATTAAAATAGGATTGTCATTAAACCCTTTGCTTAAAAGTTTAAGGTAAGCTGTGCCAATATTTATATTTTTATATGGAGAAAACAGATCTTGTGAATTTTGATATTGGATTTTGGATTTTTTGGCTACAAGCTTAGCTGTTGCCGGCATAATTTGCATTAAACCATTAGCCCCTGCAGCAGAAGTTATTTGATCAAAAAAAGCGCTTTCCTGTCTAATTATTGCGTATATTAATGGAGTGGAAATATGATATTGGTTTGAGTTTGTATAAACAATATTTTTATATGCAAGTGGAAATCGAAGCGATAACTGATTAAATAACTCCTCATTATTGCAAAGATATACTGACTTACCGTTCCACTTTAATTCCTTTTGGACCCAGTATGCGAAATCACTGCGATCTTTTTTGTTTAGTTCGCTACTAAAATCATTGATAATTCTAGAAGCTTTTAAAGTTTCATTTTGGTTAAAGTAGATTTGAATTTTATCGATAATTGGCTTGTAAATAGTCAGAGAGTTTTTCATATGAATTACTTCTTCATTTTCCAGACTAAGTTGTTGCTTTAATTTTTTGCTGGCTAAAAAGCTATAATAATTTCTAAAATGGCTTATTTCTTGATAGATATTTTTTGCTTTGTCATTCTCACCTAAAGCTTGATAAGCTCTTGCTCGCCAGTATTTTTGACGTAAATCATCTTTGTTTTTTGAATTTTCTATTAAACTTATTAGTCGCCGCCAATTTTTATGTGATATTGCGTACCGTATTTCCCAATCAATTAATGCATCTGTATAATAAGCTTTTTCTACTTTATTTAACCAAAAAATTGCATCATCTTTGTTGCGTAACGCTTTATATAATGCAAAATTAGCTAAAAACTCCTGTTGTTGATGTTTGCTCATAACAGACATAGCTTTTTTATCAAACATTTTAATTGCTATTTCCGGTTCCATTCTCGTTAAAATATTTAATCCGTATAAGTACAATTCTCCTTGAAATTCTCCCGGAGTAAGATTAGAGATTCTTCTAGGATTTTTTTGAATCATATCAAGAAGGCTTATTTTATAATCTTGTTTCGGATTAGATTGTTTTAAAATATACCTTGCCAACGATATATTTCTGTTTTTTAAGGCAAGTGTTGCGCGAGCATTAACTAGTTTATTGTTTGTAGTAGGATTACTTAATAATATAGTAAAAATTTTCTCACATGCTTTAGGTAAAGACTCTCCATTTAACCACAATTTGGTTATCTCATTAGTAATTGTTTGATTAGACTTGTTTTGACTCGCTACTGTTGAAGAAAATTGTTTTGTTAATTTGGTGCTAGAAGCAGAATATTCTTGTGAAATCAGTCTATTATTTTGTGGGTTTGAAGGAAAACTAGAGTTATATCCATCTGTATTTATTTGGGCTTCAAGTGCATAGCATTGCAGGCTAAGATCATTTGATGTGCGGTAGTATTTATTATAATTTTTCCAATCGTTATTTTTAGCTAATTTATATAGCCATTTTTCTCTTAATTTTGTGGTTAGTGGTGAAGAGGAATCTATAAAGTTTATAAATTTATTATCTATTCCTTCAGGAAGATTTTCATTCCACATTTGATAGTCTAAAAATTTCTTAAGATAAGCCTCATCCCCAAGAGCAGCAAGGCTATAATTTACTAAGAAAAAAGCACATAACATTACTTTGATTTTTTTATTCATAATTATAAAGTTTTCAGTTGCTCTCGCATGTTCTTAATAACTTCAAAATAGTTCTTGCTATTGAATATAGCAGATCCCGCAACAAATGCTTGAGCACCAACTTTGGCTAGGAGTTTAATATTTTCGATACAAACTCCACCATCAACTACTATAGGTAAACTTGGATACTCTTTATGAATAAAATCTATTTTGGATATTACGCTTTCTATCAATACCTGGCCGCTAAAACCAGGGTTTACTGTCATAATTAGAATAAAATCTAACTTTTCCAGACACCATTTAATTATATCAGGAGATCTCGCTGGATTTAAAGCTATACCAGCTTTTATTTTAAAGCTTTTAATAAGTGCCAAACTTCTATCTAAATGGATTGTTGCATCTGGATGAATACTTATGCTACTAACATTTGCTTTAGCAAATTGCTCAATCAGATTATCAGTAGGTGATGTCATTAGATGCACATCAATTGGAAAGTTTGGAAAAGCATTGCTGATTTCTTTACATAAGCTTGGGCCAAAAGTAAGATTTGGCACATAGTGATTATCCATGATATCAAGATGGAGCATATCTGCTCCAGCCTGCACTACTTCTGAAATTTCTGATTCAAGATTCAATAGATTTGCCGATAAAATTGATGGCAAAATTTTATAAGAGATATCCTTAGCCAAAATTAAATGCTCCAGAAAATGATAGATTTACTGATATTATTTGAGCCTTATTACTAAATAAACTATTGGTACTAGAGACTGTTTCCGTTGCTGTTGGGCTTGTATAAGTATATCTGGATTGTACAATCGAAGAACCAGTTGTAAAATATCTAAGATCAAGTCCAAACCAGGTAAAATCATCTAAAAAGTAACTTACCCCTATCAGGCCCTGGACTGCGTAAATATAACGGTTTTGTAAAACATCTAAAATTTCACGATTAGGATAAGGGTCATTTGCTGGATCAACAGTAGTAGGCCTATAAATTTGCATGGCATTCTGAACATATGAATAACCTAAACCTGCTCCGACAAATGGTACAACTTTACTGTATCCGTCATTATTTGGGGTAAGTAAGTCGTAAATAAAATTAACCATAATTGCGCCAGTATTTGTGCTTCCTTGAATGTAAGCATCGGAAGTATTTTGATTGTTATTAAATGTAGCGGTTGAATTTGTAACGTTAAAACTTGGATAATAAGTATTAGTGAAAGAATAGTTATTTAGTTTTAAGCTTTTAATAGGATTGTTATTATAATACCACTCAGCCTCAATTCTGTGTCTTAGGAAAAATCTATAGCCTACTTGTCCACCAATTCCACCAAGAACAGAGTGGGTGACACTGCCAGACGTAGCAGATACAGTAACATTAGTGGTAGCAAAAGAAAGGGTTTGTCCAAAGTCAAAATCATTTGAATTGGCAGCACTAGGCCCGATAAAAACTCCTGCATACCAGCCTTGGACTGGTTGGAGTGCAAAAGCGTGTTTTTGATAAATAAAAATACATGATAACACTAATAAATAACTAAGACGTTTAAGAAAATTTTGTGAATTAGTCAAAATGTCTAACGCACGCGATTTTTTCACGAGCCTTATGTGCATACTATATATCCTTATTTGTAGTTATTTCCGTCAAATCTATATGTTGCACCTAAATTAGCTACATGAACTTGAAATCTATCGCCAAAGTCAAAAATATGTAAGGTGGTTAAATATCTATATCCTAAGCTTAATGCATAGTTTTCTGCAAAATTAAAAGTAATTCCTACATCTCCATGGTAGGCAAAAACAGAGCTATTAGCTTCAAAATTAGTCACCACGGAAGGACCTTTACTATCTAATTTGATTTGTACCCATCCGTAGCCTAGTCCTAAGCCCAAATAAGGTTGTAAAATAGGGGTAACTCCTTGGAAGTCATAGTAAATATTTGCAAGAGCAAATGCAGCTTGGTTATAACCGCTTACCGATGTTTGCGTGACTGAGTTAATTTTAAATTTATCTGTATTTGCTTTTATATAGGAGATTTCTCCTTCATAACGCATGGGGTTGCTTTTATAGCCAAAATTTCCGCCACCATCAAAACCAGATTGGTAAGTGACATTGCTTCTATTTACGTTGTAATAAGTTTTATTAAAATTTCCGGGAACATAAGCAAAACCACCAAAAAAACTAGAATACCAACCATCAATTGGAGTTGCAGCATTGGCAGCTGCGCCAAAAAGCACAGAGGCTAAAAAAGTAGCGATTTTCATTAATTCATTCATTTATTATTCTTAGATTTCTTCCATGTTATCTAGTTAGGCTATTTTTGCAAGCACTTTCGTAATATATTAAAATAATCCCTGAGTGATAGGTCTTCGCCAATCTTTACCAAAGGCAGACTCTGTAATTTTTACCCCAGGCGGCGATTGCCTTCTTTTATATTCGTTTCGAAAAATTAACTTAATTACTTTATTGACAATTTCCTCTGGAAAGCCTAATTCAATAATTGCTTTGGCATCTAAATTTTCATGCACGTAGTGAGCAATAATAGAATCTAGAATAGCATAATTTGGTAATGAATCTTCATCTTTTTGATTTGGAGCAAGTTCTGCTGTAGGAGCTCTATCAATTACTCTTTTAGGTATAACTTCCGAGATAGAGTTTCTATAATTTGCAAGTTCATAAACAGTAGTTTTTAAAACATCTTTAAGTGGAGCAAATCCACCAGCCATATCACCATATAAAGTTGCATAACCAACGGCAGATTCACTTTTATTGCTAGTGCTCAGTAACATATATCCTGTTTTATTTGATAGAGCCATTAATAAATTACCTCTAATTCTGGCTTGCAAATTTTCTTCCATAGTATCTGGTTTGGTGTTTTTAAATGCAGGAGCTAGGGTATCTAACATACAATTAAAAATGTTATTTATAGGAAGATTAAAGTGTGAAATCCCAAGATTGTGTATTTGCGCTAAAGCATCGATATTACTAATATCAGCAGTGTATTTAGAAGGTAGTAATACAGCAAAAACTCTAGATGGGCCTAAAGCATCAACTGCTAAAGCTAGAGTTAATGCTGAGTCTATTCCGCCAGATAAGCCAAGGAGTATTCCTTTGAAATTATTTTTATTTACATAGTCTCTAATACCACATAATAATGCTTGATAAATTAAAGCAGTGGTTGGCATCATAGGATTAATCTTGCTTATAATGCTATTTTTTCTTATTTCAACACGATGTATACTTTCTTTAAATGCTGGAGCTAGAGCCTTAATTTGGCATTTATTATCCATTACAAAAGATTGGCCATCAAATACTAATTCATCTTGTCCGCCTACTTGATTGACATAAATTACAGCCAAACAATGATTTGCATATTTTTTACAGACTTCAATGCGCTTTGCAAATTTATTGGTGTCAAAAGGCGAGGCATTGATTGAAATTAGAATATCATTAGGTTGACTGCTTAGAAGTATGTCTGGTTCTGATTGCCAAAGATCTTCGCATATACATAGTCGAAGAGAGAAACCATTTACACTAAAAACACAATGCTTTAGCTCATCAACACTATAATAGCGTTTTTCATCAAAAACACCATAATTTGGAAGTTTATGTTTATTGTAATTGGCAATACAATTACCGTTATAAAATATACTTGCTTGGTTATAAATTTTTAAATTAGCGCGAGCAGGATGACCAAGAATTACGTGGCAGTTTTTTGTTGCGGCTGCTATCCTAGAAAGTGCTTCTTCTATTTGTAAAAATAGTTCATTTCTAAATAATAAATCTTCAAGTAAGTAACCAGTTAAAGCTAACTCAGGAAAAACAATCACGTCGTGGTTATCCTGGTTCTCATTGATCGCATGGATTATTTTTTCACAATTGCTTGAGATTGACCCAATATTGGGGTTTATTTGAGCCATGATTATTGATAATAGACTTCTTTCGAAACTCGCTGCAGAGAGTGAAGTACGAGGAGATGAGGCGCGCAGAACCGCAGTGTACACGTCAGTACATGAGGATTCGAGCACTGAATCGACGAAGCAATTCACCTCTGCAGTAGAGTTTCGAAAGAAGTCTATTGAATCACGCATTTTTAAAGTCAAGATTATATTTAAGTGAAGATTCGTGTATTATACTTCGTTGACCAAAAAACGATAGAATTAATTTATGTTAAAAGCTGCTTTATCTAAAATAGAAAAAGAATTTACTTCTGAATCAATAAATAATGGGCATAAATATTATAATAGAGGGCACGTACTTAACATAAGAATGAGTGAAGGGCTATTACGTGGCAGAGTTAAAGGTAGTTCTGGACAAATTTATAATGTACATATTGATCTAAAAACTTGGCCAAAAAGTGAGGTTCGATGTGATTGTAGAGCTAATCGTTGTAAGCATGCTGTTGCTTGTTTTTTATCTTTACAAGATAAAGAAAAGCTTACAATTATAAAACCAAGCTATGACGCAAAAATAGACTCAGTAGCAGAAGAAGAGCCAGTGGTATTGCCTCATGATGAAGTAATTCATGCTGATAGTCTAACTTGGTATTCTGATCATACTGTTCAGGGGAATAATTTTTTTGCATATCAACTTGGTATAATTATCGAAGATAAACCAATCAGTATTGTTCCATTAGTAGTAAGTTTATTAAAGAGGCTTGATAGAACGCAATTAGAATCAATTCCAGAAAATAAGCTTGTTAATTTGCCACTTGAAAAGAATAAATGGTTGCGAATTGAGTTTGGAAGAATAAAACCATTACTTAGGATGTTGCTTAGTTATAGTTTCTCAATAAAAAAGCGCGCTGATGAAATACAAATGCGGGCATATCAATTAGCATTATTGCATGAAGCAGAACAAGCAATTTTAGCTGTTAGATCTAGGTGGAACGGTACGACTAAAGTACGTGAAAAACTTGCTAATATTGAAAGTAATAAATTACCAGAAGTGACAGTCCCATTAGGTCTGCAGGTTACTTTACGTGACTACCAACATCAAGGATTAAACTGGTTGCAATTTCTTAAGATGAATGATTTTTCTGGAGTTTTAGCTGATGATATGGGTTTAGGAAAGACAGTACAGTCGCTTGCAAACTTACTCTATGAAAAAGAGTCTGGAAATATGCAAACAGCCAGTCTTATTGTAGCTCCTACTAGCCTTGTTGAAAATTGGTTGGCAGAAGCTAAAAAATATACCCCAGATTTAAAAGTAATAGTGTTTCATGGTTTTGATAGGCATCAAATAAATTTTGCAGATTACAATTTAATTGTTTCAACATATGGCGTAATTCAGCGTGATAAAGATAGATTTTTAAATTATGAATTTTATTATTTGATTTTGGATGAAGCACAATTTATAAAAAATTCGCGGACTAAAACAACTAAAATTATCCAACAATTAAAGGCTAATTATCGGCTTTGTTTAACCGGTACTCCATTAGAAAATCATTTAGGAGAGCTTTGGTCATTATTTCATTTTTTAATGCCTGGTTTACTGGGTGATGCTAAACAATTTCGGCAGTTCTTTCGTATTCCTATTGAAAAAAATCATGATTTAGATAGGCAGAAATTATTAAATGGCCGAATCAAGCCATTTATGTTAAGACGGACAAAATCAGAGGTCATGCAAGAACTGCCATTAAAAACAGAAATGATTAGATACATTGAGTTGTCTGGTCCGCAAAGAGATTTATATGAAGCAATTAGATTGACTATGGTTGAAAAAGTAAGGAGAGCGATTGCTATAGGTGGTTTGGGCAGAAGCCAAATATTAATATTAGATGCGTTGTTGAAGTTAAGGCAAGTTTGCTGCGATCCCAAGCTTTTATCAATACCAGAAGCTAAGATGGCTCATGATTCATCCGCAAAATTAGATGCCTTAATGGAATTACTGGATAATTTAATAGAGGAGGGTAGAAGTGTTCTAGTTTTTTCCCAATTTACCTCCATGTTAAGGATAATTGAAGATAAACTTAATTTGCGTAATTATCCTTATTTAAAGTTAACCGGCGAGACGAAAAATAGATTTGACTTAGTTACTAAATTTCAAAATGGTGAAGTACCAATTTTTTTAATTAGTTTAAAGGCAGGTGGAACAGGGTTAAATCTTACTAAGGCCGATACAGTAATTTTATACGATCCATGGTGGAATCCAGCTGTACAAGATCAGGCTGCTAGTAGAAGCCATAGAATTGGCCAGGAAAATCCAGTTTTTATTTATAAATTAATTATCAAAGGAAGTGTTGAAGAAGTTATTCTTGATATTCAAATTAAAAAGAAAAGTCTTTTTGATAATGCGTTATCAAATACCAATATTATTCAAATGAGCATGAGCTCTGAGGAAATTGATAAGTTTTTTTCTCCATTAGAAGAGTCAAACTAACGAATCGTGTTTGACTAAATCTTAGTTGATTTAGTTTTTAAATAAGGTTATACTACAAATGTAGCAAAAAATTACTATCGTAGGTGAACTATGGGCATTCCTATCAGAATTGATGAAACAATTTATTATGAAGCGAAAAAAGTTGCCTCGGCTGAATTTCGCTCTATTCCTAATCAAATTGAATATTGGGCTAAGTTAGGAAAATGTGCCTTAGATAATCCTGATTTACCAATTGAATTTATAAAAGATGTATTGTTATCGAAGCTTCAGGATAAATCATTAGCAGAACCATTTGATTTTGAGGGAAAAAGTGAGTGATATCAACATACAACAAATGCCAGCCTTTAAAAAAGCTTATAAAAAATTGCCTCATTCTCACCAATTAATTGTAAATGATGCGATTAAAGCCATCATTAAAAATCCTCAACTGGGGAATGAAAAGAGAGGGGATTTATCTGGAGTATATGTTTATAAATTTAAAATTCATCATCAAGAATTTCTTTTAGCGTATGAATGGAATACTGCACAGCGACTCTTATTAGCACTGGGTGTACACGAAAACTTTTATCGTGATCTTAAAAGTAGGTAAATTAATCCTTGATCATTTGAAAACAATCAAACTTCGACACATATTCGACACGGGATTTTTGTAATTTTGAATTTATTCCATAAGTGCTTGATTCTAATGGTGGCCAGACCCAGAATCGAACTGGGGACACAAGGATTTTCAGTCCTTTGCTCTACCGACTGAGCTATCTGGCCAACGGTGCTATTAAACTACTAGAAGACCTTTGAGTCAAGGGATATTTATAATTTTTTTAGTCATCTTTTGAAATGATAAGGAATACTATACTGCACGCAGTATAAATTTAATTTGTAGAGTCAGTGTTTTTTATGTCTATTATTGCCTGTTAAGCTATTCGTTGGTTTCTGAATGTTTTCAGTGAGTTCCCTTATTCAGCAAAAAAATATTTTTCCATTTCCGTTTTTAAAAATTCGCGGGCTTTGGGGTCAATTAAGCTTAGTCTATATTCGTTAATTATCATAGTTTTCTGATTTAACCACATACCCCACGCTTTTTTCGAAACATTAGCGAAAATTTTTTCGCCAAGTTTTCCTGGAAAAGGTGGGGCCGAAAGTTGCTCTGCATTTTCTTTTAATTTTACGCAGTAAATTGTGTTAGTCATAGTTGAACTTACCTTAAGTTAGGAGGTTACACTTCAACGCCTATGCGCTTTTTCTAGGATAATAGAAGTTTTTAGTATTATAACGAATATACTCCAAAATGCGAGATATAGAGTGTGCTTTTTCTAGGATTATGGATTGTTAGTTGGCTTCAGAAGTGCTTGCCATATTTGCAGACGGCTGTGCATTGGCAGTTTTTAAATCTTCTTTTTCATCATATTTATCATCGGCTTTGGGTGCCGTATTTTTTAGCGCTTCGCTTAATGGTACAAATTTGTATCCATGCTTTTTATACATTGTTATTATATCGCCTAAACAATGGCTATTAAGCAAGTTAGAGTGAATTAGCAATATTTGTTTAGAGTCACCTTTTGAGCTTCTCTCAGCACGCTCTGTTTGTTTCCAAATATATGCTAAATATTGTTGTTTTATTTTATTTAAATATTGCGCCCTTACTCTCCATGAAATATTTAAAAATCTCTCATTAAATCTATAATCCTTACTATCTATAGTTACTGGGGCAATTATATATTGGTTAGCAACTAAGTAATCTTCTACCATTTGCTTTTTCTCACCTTTGCCTTCTGCGAGATAAGGATAGCGAAAATATTTAGGCTGCGTCATAACTGGCGCTAAAATTTTATCAGCTTTTGCTATATTTTCTATATACTGAACGGCTGTAAGTCTATTCAAATTAGCATGCGAATAAGTATGATTTCCAAGCTCAAATCCTTCGCGGCGGAATTCTTCTAATAACTCCCATTGCCCTTTTCCGATTGAATTAGCAATTATAAATCCAGTAGCAGGTACATTATTATTTTTAAGCGTTACAAGAATAGCCATAAATCGCTGATGAGTTCTTCTTAGATTACCAGCGTCATTACTATTTGTTCCAACAAAAGGCAAATCATCTATAGTAATGGCTATTTCTTTTTCTTGGGCTAAAGCTGGTTTTACAGAAATTAAGGACATCAATATAAGACAAGGTATTATTTTTTTCATTTTCCTTTCCTTACAAGTTCTTAATGATAACAATCGTAACTTAATATTAGCAGATGTTTTAAAAAATTGTGTAATTGTTTTAATTTTTTCTAGGATAATAATAAAGAGCCGTTAAAAAAGTTATCCGATCATGCTTTGTCAATACAGTTTCAATGATTACTAACTAACTCTATTTTTTTATTTTTAATTTATTCTTAAAGTTGTAAAATTGGTATATATTAATAATATTAAGAATTATATGTTAGAAGAAAAGATTTTCAGTGAAATTAAAGCTCTTCGTGAAAAAATTAGAGAATATGAATATCACTATTATTGTTTAGACGACCCATTAGTTCCAGATATTGAATACGATAGATGTTTTAGAAAGTTAGAAAGCCTTGAGAATAAATATCCGCGATATAAATCCTCGGACTCACCAACAGAACGCGTTGGTGTAAAAGTTGTTGGAGAATTAGAACCTATTTCTCATAGATCCCCCATGCTATCTTTATCAAACGTGTTTAGCGAAGAAGAATTACAAAATTTTATAGATAGAGTATCAGAAAAAATAAATGCTGATACAGAGGTATTAGAATTTACATGTGAGCCAAAACTAGATGGATTGGCAGTTAATTTGACATATGAAGATGGTATTTTAGTTTCCGCAGCAACTCGTGGAGATGGCGCGGTTGGGGAAAATATTACTAATAATATAAAAACAATCTCAGAAGTCCCATTAGTTTTATTAACTTCAAGTCCACCACTATTTTTAGAGGTCAGGGGTGAAGTTTATATGCCAAAAGATGGATTTGAAAAATGGAATATAAATGCAATTACCAATCATGAAAAGACTTTCGCAAATCCTAGAAATGCTGCCAGTGGTAGTCTAAGGCAATTAAATTCAGCAATTACTGCAAAGCGACCACTAAATATGTATTGTTATGGAATTGGTGTTTGCGAAGGATTGGAATTACCAGATAGTCATATGGAGCAGTTGTTGTTATTGCGAAAATTAGGTTTTAGAATTTCCGGTGAAAATAGGATAAAAAAAGGTATATCTGGATGTTTGGAGTACTATAAAAAAATTCAAGAACAAAGAGATAAGTTACCTTTTGAAATAGACGGAGTTGTTTATAAAGTTGATAGCGCCAGATTACAACAACAATTAGGCTATGTTTCTAGGGCACCGCGCTTTGCAATCGCACATAAATTTCCTGCTCTAGAAGAAATAACAACAATTTTAAATGTAGATTTTCAGGTTGGAAGGACAGGGGCATTAACCCCAGTTGCTAGATTAAAGCCGGTTAAAGTAGCTGGAGTGGTAGTTAGTAATGCAACTTTACATAACATGGATGAAATTCATAGAAAGAATATAAAAATAGGAGATGAAGTAATTATTCGACGGGCTGGTGATGTTATTCCAGAGGTGGTTAGCGTAGTATTAGAAAGAAGACCAGAACAAACTATATCAATTGTTCTCCCAGAGGATTGTCCAGTTTGTGGTTCAGAAGTTATAAAAGGTGAAGGGAAGGCGGTAGCGCGCTGCATTGGTGGTTTATTTTGTAGTGCACAATTAAAGCGAGTTATTTGGCATTTCGCATCTAGAATGGCCATGGCTATCGATGGTTTAGGACAGTCTTTAATTGATCAGTTCGTTGATTTAAAAATTATTAAAGATTTAGCTGATTTATATAAATTAGATGGAGATTTGTTGGCTAAGTTACCAGGGTTAGGTATAAAATCAGCGAATAATATTATTACAGCGGTCGAAAATAGTAAACACACAACTTTCAACAGATTTTTATACGGATTAGGCATCAGAGAAATAGGTGAAGCAAGCGCAAGAGTATTAGCTCAAAATTTTTCTTCTATTGATGAGTTAATGCAAGCTGATATAGAAAAACTAACAGCACTAAATGATATAGGTCCTGTTGGGGCAGAATATATTGTACATTTTTTTAAATCACAGCATAATCGTGAAATTATTCAAGAATTGCTGGCATGCGGCATTAGTTGGCAACATTTAACCATGAGTCAGAAAGATGTAAATAATTTTTTCTATGGAAAAACTATAGTATTAACCGGCACTTTAAATATAAGCCGAGACGATGCAAAAGAAAAATTAAGACAAGTTGGGGCAAAAGTTAGCGGAAGTGTTTCAAAGAAAACTGATTTTATTTTAGCAGGCCGAGACGCAGGTTTGAAATTAGCAAAAGCAAATGAGTTGGGGATCAAAATTTTATCAGAGGAGGAATTCCTTGACTTACTATGACACAGATAGTGAGCAAACAGGTTTTGTTCATTTACATTTGCATACAGAGTATTCATTAATTGATAGTCTTATACGTATTCAGCCATTAATGGATGAAACTAAAAAAAGAGGGATGCAAGCGCTTGCGATTACAGATTTTTGTAATCTATTCGCTTTAGTTAAATTTTATAAAGCGGCTATTGCTTCAGGAATAAAGCCAATTTTAGGCGCGGAAATTGAAATTTATGATGATGAAGATAAGCATCATAATCTAGTACTTTTATGTCAAAATGAAATTGGATATTTAAATCTAACAAAACTTATTTCACAAATTTATCAACATGGGCAAATGAAAGGCAAATTAAAAGCCAAAAAAAGTTGGCTTATTGAAAATAAAGAAGGATTATTAGCATTATCTGGAGGTAGATTAGGAAATATCGGGCAAGCATTAATTGCAGGTGATAATGATTTAGCTGAAAAAATGGCAATTGAATGGCAAGAATTATTTCCTAATAAATTTTATTTGGAAATCCAGCGAACAGGTAGGTTTAATGAAGAGTTGTACAATACAAAATTAGTAAAATTAGCAGATAAATGTAATTTACCGCTAGTTGCTACAAATGATGTTAAATTTTTAAATTTTGATGATTACGACGCGCATGAGGCAAGGGTTTGTATTCAAGAAGGTTATACCTTAAGTGATATAAAGAGAGAAAAAAAATATAGTCATTTTCAGTATTTGCGAAGTGCATCTGAGATGGTGGGGTTATTTAAAGATTTACCGCAAGCTATAAAAAATACAATTGAAATAAGCATTCGATGTACTGTTAAATTAAACTTAAAAGACAATTTTTTACCTAAATTTCCAACCCCTAAAAGTGATAAGGTTGAAGAGTATTTATCTTTGGCTGCCACAAATGGGTTAAATCAAAGATTAAAAACGTTATTTTCTGGTATTGATTATACCAAAATTAGAAAAAAATATGACGAGCGTTTACAAGTAGAGCTTGAGGTAATTAACTCTATGGGATTTGCGAGCTATTTTTTAATAGTAGCTGATTTTATACAGTGGGCTAAGTCAAATGGTGTGCCTGTAGGTCCTGGAAGAGGTTCTGGTGCTGGGTCGTTGGTTGCATACTGTTTATTAATTACAGATTTAGATCCATTAAAGTATGAATTACTGTTTGAGAGATTTCTTAATCCAGAACGTGTTTCTATGCCAGATTTTGATATCGACTTCTGTATGGAAGGCCGAGATAAAGTTATCGATTATGTTGCTAGAAAATATGGTAGGGACAGTGTATCACAAATAATTACATTCGGTACTATGGCTGCAAAAGCAGTAGTACGAGATGTTGGCAGGGTGCTAGGGCACCCATATAGTTTTGTCGATAAAATTGCTAAATTAATTCCATTTGAACTTGGCATAACTCTTAAATTAGCTTTAGAAAAAGAAAAAGTATTGGCGGATAGATATGAAAAAGAAGAGGAAGTAAAAGAATTATTAGATTTAGCATTGAAATTAGAAGGTATTACTAAAAATGCAGGTAAGCATGCCGGGGGTGTAGTTATTGCTCCTTCAACAATTACTGATTTTACAGCAGTTTATTGTGAAGAAGGTTCAACTCAAATAGTTAGTCAGTTTGATAAGGATGATGTTGAAGCAGTTGGTTTAGTAAAATTCGATTTTTTGGGCTTAAGAACTTTGACAATTATCGACTGGGCATTAAAAATCATTAATGCTAAAAAGGAAGCTGATAATGAACCATTGCTAGATATTAGTAATATTTCCATGGATGATGAAGATACGTTTCATTTACTAAAAAATTGTCAAACGACAGCTGTATTTCAGTTAGAGTCGCGTGGCATGAAAGATTTAATAAAAAGATTACAACCAGACTGCTTTGAGGACATTATTGCTCTAGTTGCCTTGTTTCGTCCAGGTCCACTTCAATCTGGGATGGTAGATGACTTTATTATGCGAAAACATGGTCAAGCTAAAGTAGAATATATGCATCCAGATTTGGAAAATATTTTAAAGCCAACTTCTGGAATTATTTTATATCAAGAGCAAGTTATGCAAATTGCCCAAGTATTGGCTAATTACACTTTGGGTGGAGCAGATTTATTACGTAGAGCAATGGGGAAGAAGAAACCTGAAGAGATGGAGAAGCAGCGAGAAATATTTACAAGCGGTGCGAAAGAGAGAGGAGTAGATATTGAAACATCTACAACTATATTTAATCTTATCGAAAAATTTGCTGGTTATGGATTTAATAAATCGCATTCTGCTGCTTATGCTTTGATCTCATATCAAACTGCTTGGTTAAAAGCTCATTATCCAGCTGCATTCATGGCTGCAGTAATGTCATCTGATATGGATAATACTGACAAAACCGTAGGTTTCATTAATGACAGCGTTGATATTGGGATACAGGTATTGCCGCCGTCTATTAATAAATCTAATTATTTGTTTTCAGTTATAAATGAAACTAGCATAATTTATGGTTTAGGAGCAATTAAAGGAGTAGGTGAATCAGCTATATCATGTATTGTTGCTGAACGTGAAAAGCATGGTTATTTTTTAAGCTTATTTGATTTTTGTCGAAGATTAGATTTAAGAAAAGTTAATAGAAGGGTAATTGATGCTTTGATTAAAAGTGGTTCGATGGATGAATTTGAAATTGAGCGCTCATCTTTGAGTATTTCAATTGATAAAGCTATGCAAATTGGCGCAAATCATCATCAAAATAGGTTAAGTGGGCAGGGTGATATGTTTGCTTTGTTAGAGGAAGTAGTTGAAATTGATACTTACATAGCTACAAACCCATGGTCATTTAAGGATAGATTAGATTTTGAACGAGAGACTCTAGGATTATATTTAACTGGTCATCCTGCTAAACCTTATTTAGTCGAGTTTTCCTCGCTTGTTAAACCAATAAATATTTTAAATCAATTAAATATCAAAAAAGTTATAATTTGTGGAATGATTAAAGGAATTAGGCAGGTAATTACTAAAAGAGGAAAGAAGCTATACATAATTAATTTAGAAGATGGAAAAGCAAATATTGATGCTGTAGCATTTTCTGAAGTATTTAGTAATATAGAAGATAAAATTACGACCGGTGATATTTTAGTTACAGAGGGCGAGTTATCGATAGATAATTACACAGGTGGATTAAAATTAATGGCTAGTAGTTTGTATAATTTAGCTGATGCTAGAGTTAATTATGTCAAATTTCTATCGTTAACTCTCTCTCCTGAAGATAAAGATATATTACCGAATTTAAGAAATATTCTTCAAGAACATGTTGGAAGTTGTGTAGTGCAAGTATGTTATGTTAATGATACTGCAAAAGCGGTAATAAATTTGGGGATGGAGTTTCGCATTAATCCTTCAGAAGAGCTCATGGACAAGCTTCATAATTTAGTTGCAAAAGATAAGGTAGCATTATGTTACTAGGATTATTGTTATGAAATATAAAGTTTTTTTATTTTTGATTTTTATAGGCGTAGGATTTTTTCTTAAAAATGCTACAGCTGGGGAAGATAGTCTTGCTTACTATCGTGATTTTTGGGATCCGCATTACCACGGTAAGTTATTGAATTATTGTTCACGAGATAAAAAGGATTGCGGTGTAAATATTGCAAGTAAATTTTGTAAGCTAATGGGGTATGAAAAATCCTCAAAAGCTTTGATTGCTTATAATGTTGGAGTCAGCATATATATGGATAATTGCCCGCTTTGCAAGGGGTGGGATTGTAATGCATTTAAATTAATTCGTTGCTCATCAAATCTTAAGCATTCTCCAGTGCAATCATATTATTTTCGGGAACAAACATTTGTTTTACCGAGGTTTGAGAAATATCGTATAGCTTGGTGTTATGAAAATGGGAAAGGATGCGGGTATCGCGGAGCATATTCTTTTTGTCGCCGAATGGGATTTTCAAAAACCGTTGATTATAAAATTGATAAAAGTATTTATGCAACCAAATCACTTGGGGATCATAAATTGTGTTTTGGAGAAGAATGCCAGGCATTTGCTAGCATTACTTGTTTTAGATAACTAGTACGCCATCCAATTAATTCTGTCAGGTTGATGGCTATAATGCCAATATCAAGCCATGTTCCCTGCCGGACATAAAAACTTCTCAGCAACTCAGACTGCATTTGATTTTTGGCCAATAATAGATGTGATTAGTCACAGTAGTGACGCAGATGTAGAAAAAGCACTCTCTCTTGAGCTACCTAACGACGCACTACTCTGGTTAACTCTTGAGCAATTTAGGGCGGATTTCACTAAACGGTCAAACCAGGAAGTTGTGTTTAACCCTCAGCATCTCATCAAGGCATTTGAGCTTTATGATGAGAAATATGATAACTGGACCTCGAATCAACAAGATTTATTTTGGCGGCAGGTGGTAGGTTATGTGCAGCGCTTCCTGCCCGCCAATATTGCGATGGATTTCGCACAGGGTCTTTATGTCCGGGTAGAAAATAAAGTAAAATCTAAACGCTCATTCAATTTTACATATGGTGGTGTTTCTATATTTTTTGGGTAGTTATCAGTTAAAAAGAGGGTTTTATTGATGTCCAAACTATTTTTGATTGAATTTAAAGCATGTCTGGGGTTTTTAACATTGGGTACAAATTAACCGGAAATTTCTGATTTAGGTGGAAAATGCTAGCAATTTTTAGAATAATGATCTATTATTGAGCCAAATAAATAAACAATGGATCAGATATCATGAAAAGATCAGCTGATGAACAAGTAGATAAAAAAACACCGAATGGCAGTGGGTCTGGCAGGGACAAGCTTCGTTTTTTAAAGCCCATTGTAGACATCACATGTTTTCATACTTGCGTTGCCCGGGGCGAGCAAGCCGAAGTACAGCAATTTTTGTAGGAATCAAAAACAAAAGAGCATGAGACCAATGACTTACTTCTGGATGTTAAAACGTTTACCGATTACTCTGGTCGAATCTTTACTTGCACTGCCTACGAATATGCGTACTGGGCGAAAGACCGGCACATGCTTCGCATGCTGGAAGCCCAGATGGATGTGCTAACTAAAGCCACTATGTCAACATGCATTAATACACTAGAAAAACAGGGGTTGACCTACACGCAACATGGGGAAACTATTCAAGGCTCCAAACATTTTGACATTACACCGCTTAAAACTGCCTATAAGGAGTTTGCTCGAATTTACAGCGACTGGCAAAAGAGCGATCTTAATTCGGGCGAGGACGCTGTTATGGCTGCCTGGATGAATGTTGGAAAAGCCCAACGTGATTTACCCATTCATTATGTGAATGAGCTGCTCAGACGCGACCGTTTATTTTACCCATGCCCTGAGTTTAATGAAGAAACATTGCCTCGCGAGTTACGATGTTACAATAATACCACCAAGAAAATGGAACGTTTTTTTCCGCTGCTGTTGACTGAGACTTCAGGTCTTGGTGTTGATGTCGCCTTATACACTATGCGAAAGGCTGTTCATGCTGATAATTGGACTGTCACGATGGCTCCAGTATTGTTTGCCGCTAGTGGTTTTGATCTTATGGCTTTTACCTATCTTGATGAAGTGAGAACGAACGATTGCATACAATCGTGCGAAAATCTTGACCCATCGTTTGGCGACGGCGCGCCTCAGTGTCGCATCTGGTGAATATCATTACTTTTAATAGTAGATTATGTTTTGCTTGGGTATTTGATTGAGTTATTAAGTAATCAAACTTATGAAGCTTTTATTAAAGAAAATATCTTTAGTCCGTTGAGCATGAAAGACT
>MHBB01000001.1 GCA_001803185.1 Legionellales bacterium RIFCSPHIGHO2_12_FULL_35_11 | reverse complement strand
CGTAAAACTGAAGCGGGTTCCTTGCGCTGGGACGATATTGATTTGAAATCCAAAACATTAACAATTCAAGATACGAAGAATCGAGAGATTCATACGTTACCAATGTCGGATTTTATTTATGAATTATTGGAGCGCAGAAGCCAGCATAAAACCAGTGAGTTTATCTTTCCTGCCAATAGCAAAACGGGCTATATTTATGAGCCAAAAAAAGCAGTGTTAAAGGTTGTGGAATTATCTGGCGTGCCCTTTACATTGCATGATCTGCGTCGAAGCTTTGCGACTATTGCGGAAAGCCTTGATCTGTCGGCGTATGCCTTGAAACGTTTGTTAAATCATAAAATGGGCAATGATGTGACCGCGGGGTATATCATGCGGGATGTGGAGAGGCTGCGAAAGCCAATGCAGCAGATTAGTAATTTTTTGGTTAAACACATGAATATTTCTGAGGTAATTAATGATGAATGAATGCAGTAATGATGTTCTACAACAAGTAATTGAGCATTGGAAGCATATTGCCCCCATTATCCATGAGCCACAAAATGATGATGACTATGATGAGTTAGCCAGCTTACTTGATAAACTATTGGATGAAGTAGGTGAAGATGAGTCTCATGAATTAATGGGGCTTGTTGATGTTATCAGTCATATGATTAGCATGTATGATGAAGAGCATTTTGAGTTATTAGAGAATGCTACTGGCACTGATGCGGTTTAAATGAGTAGACCAGCAATAACAAAATTATCCTCGCTTTTTGGTTGGCTTGAGATTTATTTTTTCAGGAGTGATCCAAACAACTTGATTATCTTGCCATTCACAAATAGGATTTCCAGCTTGTTTATGCTTGAGTAAAGCCGCTTGAATTCCAGCTTGAAGAACCTTTGTTATTTTTGTTGGGTCACGAAACACTTTTGAAATCTCATCATCAGTGAAATAAGTATTTTTATTCGACATAATATTCCTCAACGAGTTGTTGCCAGATGTTTTTTTTCTCGACAGTTAATGTATTACCTTGTATTTCTGAAGCTATCAAACTAAGTTCATTTGCATTCGAGTTATCATAAAGTCGCCAGGAATCTGCAATTGGTTTGTATAAATTAAAAAAATTCTTTAGTCCAGCATGATAGCGTCGTCTAATTACTGGTTCGGGCACGGAATGTCCGCCCATTCTTATGCGTTCTTTTACCCGGGAAATAGCGAGTTCTTCCGTTTTCAGCCACAAAAAAATCAGATGAAATTGATAGCCATTCTTTCTTAAATTTTTTATCCATGGTGCAAAAGTTAAAGTTGCTAATGTGGTTTCAAATGCAAAGGTTGCTTTTTCTTCTGCAAGATGATGAATACGATTTAACATCACTCGTCCTGCCTGAATAGCGACTGTTTCTGGTTGATAGGCACTTAAGCCTTGAGCAATAACATCTGCATTTACAAAATTATCAATGTGTACGGCATTCTGTAACAGTGTAGGAGCAGAAGTCGACTTACCCGCTCCATTTGCTCCTGCAATAATTACCAGATGTGGCATTTTTTATCCCAACGCAGCATTAAAAAGTGATGCACTTGTAATAAGTATATAACAAACAAAATAGGTGCATAACCTATTTTGATGTTTGATTGTATCGCATTTTTTGTGGCAAATTTTATTTTTTTAAAGTTGCGTAATTAAATTCCTGCTTGGGTGTAACATAATTGAGCTATTTAATTTCATTAGAGACATATTCACGAGGCGCACAGTTTTCTGATTAAATAATTATTAATTAGAATAATAATCGGCTAATTTGCCGAGGAAGTACCGAGGAAGTCACCGAGGAGGTCGCAGGGGAAGTTGAACGTGTACAAAAATAACAGGGACATCTGGGACACCCAACAAAAACAAGGCTTTAAACTGTCCCACCTGGGTAACACATCGTTGGGACAATTGGGACAAATTCTGATTTTACTATCATCGTATTTTCTGCAAAGCATCAATTAGTATCATTCAATATCAATCGATATCATATTGATTTTTATATGTTTTCTTGATTGACATGCCTTTTAAATTATCCCAATATCCCTCTGTGAGCATTAAGGATTGTTGTATTTCAATAGATGTATTTAAGGACTTTTTTCTCGGCTCTTTTTCTTTTAATGAATCAATGTTTGCAGTATTCACTTGAGATATCGCATTAAATTCATGATTTGAGATGACTGCAGATGGAGTCAAGAGGATTCAAAATTTCATGGAGCGCTCATTGCCAGTTAGAAACCGATTTGACATTCAACTGACGAGGTAAATTCGTCTAAAACCAAATTAAATCGTTTGCAGTTAATCAATGAGTTTGAGTCCGCTCCGGATTCAATGTTGTTTAACCAAAACACGCTAGCAGCCATCTTGGATTGCTCCACCCAGTTACTGGAAAGGAATCGCTGGGCGGGTATAGGTGTACCCTATATTAAAATTGGTGGGAAGGTGCTGTTGTTAACGGTGTTACAAATCCGCCAATAAATGGCGCAGGATTAATCTTCAAAGAAATTCGCTAACCACATCG